>JAZNKQ010000132.1:0-2277 GCA_045578645.1 Lachnospiraceae bacterium | reverse complement strand
GATACCTAACAAGGTATACAGCCTGCTGAATACACGTAAATAGAGTATTGGGGCTTTCGCCGGTATGGGCGGAGCGTTCTCGGAACGGAGGATAAGATGGGAGACAGCTATATTTCGGAGGGCATGCTCGAGGTATTTATTTATGAGAGTGAAACCATGCTTGAACAGATGGAGCAGCTTGCTGTGGAAAACGAAGAAACAGAATTCAGTGAGGCTGATATAAATGAAATATTCCGCAGTATGCATACGATAAAAGGGTCATCTGCAATAATGATGTATAACAATATTACAGTGGTGTCCCATAAGCTTGAGGATATATTCTACTATATCCGGGAATCTCATCCCGAGAATATTTCACAGAAAAAGCTGGTTGACCACATACTTAAGGTAACCGACTTTATAAAGGAAGAACTTGAAAAAATAAAGAGCGGATATCCTGCTGACGGCGATGAAACAGAGATTGTATCCGGCCTTGAAGATTTCCTTACGGAAATAAAAACCGGAATCGAAAAAGGCGGAAACGAGCTTCCGCCGGAGCGTGACGAGCCTGAGGTAAAAGGCTTTTATGTGGCTCCTGCCGTAGTGCCGGGAAGCAGATATTACCTGATTCACGTATTCTTCAAATCCTATGTGGAGATGCAGAATATAAAGGCATATACAATGGTGTATTCGCTCAAGGAAAGTGTTGAGGATTTATACTTTGAGCCTGACGATATCATGACAAACGAAGCCAGTGCGGATAAGATATCGCGAGACGGCTTCATAATGGCAATTCAGGCAAATCTTGCGCCCGAGGAAATCATGAACATTATTGATCATGTGGGCGGAACAAGTAATATTGATATAAATGAATGCAGTGCCGAGGAGTATAAGAAATTTGTACGGCTCGGAAGTGAAAAATATAATGAGGAAGCCGAAAAGGCAGCACAGGAAACGGCGGCAGCTCCCGAACCCGAGGTGATTTCTCCCGCGAAGCAGAATCCGCTTGATAAGATGCCGGACACAACGGAGAAGAAAAAGGACGGCAAGCCTGTAAAGCAGACAGAGCAGCTTGTTAAGCACGCGACCCAGAAGAGAGAGGAGCCTGTGGCTAAGCAGGCATTCATCAGCGTTAACGTAACAAAGATGGATTCCCTGATGGATCTGATAGGCGAGCTTGTTATTGCAGAGGCTGTTGTGCTTCAGAATCCCGACCTAAAGGTTCCGGGACTTGATTTAAACAATTTCCAGAAGGCTGCATCGCAGCTGACGAAGATTACCAGCGAGCTTCAGGATGTTATTATGGCAATGCGTATGATGCCTCTTAATAATACCTTCCAGAAGATGAAGCGAATAGTTCATGATGTATCCGGAAAGCTCGGAAAGAGTGTCGAGCTGCAGATAATAGGAGAGGATACTGAGGTTGATAAAAACATAATTGAGCATATTTCCGATCCGCTTATGCACCTTATCAGGAATTCGGTTGATCATGGTATTGAGGATGCCGAGACACGTGCGGCGGCAGGAAAGCCCGAGAAGGGAAAGATTACTCTTGAAGCCAAGAATGAGGGCGGAAAGGTTTGGATTAGCGTTAGTGACGACGGAAAGGGACTTTCAAGAGACAAGCTTCTTGTTAAGGCAATAACGAACGGTCTTATTACCGAGGAAGCAGCGGCTGAGCTGAGCGACAGAGAGGTTTACAACTTTATTACCAGTCCGGGCTTTTCAACAAAGGAGCAGGTAACCGAGTATTCGGGCAGAGGTGTCGGCATGGACGTTGTAATGCAGAATATTCAGGGAATCGGCGGAAGTCTTGAGATAGACAGTGTTGAGGGTGAAGGCTCACGCATGACACTGAAAATACCGTTAACGCTTGCAATTGTGGACGGAATTATTCTTTCTGTAGGAAAAGCTACCTACGTGGTGGCAACCGGAAATGTTAAGGAATTTTTAAGAGTATCAAAGGAGCAGCTGATAGTTGAGCCGGAGGGCGCCGAATCAATTATGCTGCGCGGTGAGTGCTATCCGGTATTGCGGCTCAAGAAATACTATAACCTTACCGAAGGAGAGGACGAGCTTGAGAATGGTATTATTACCATTATAGAGCATGAGGGTAAAAAGCTTGCACTGTTTATCGATAAGCTGATAGGCGAGCAGGAGATAGTTGTAAAACCCATACCTCCGTATATTAAAAAGATAAAGGGTCTTTCGGGCTGTACACAGCTCGGTCACCGAACTATAGACTTTAGACTTGAGGCCCGAAGTCGTATGCAGGACTACGGGGGCGCTTATGGCAGA
>JAZNKQ010000131.1:0-86990 GCA_045578645.1 Lachnospiraceae bacterium | reverse complement strand
TGTGTTCATTATTACCTCCGATTAATTTGTTGGTACTTTTGATAATATGAATACCTGACGATAATAATTGTCGGTATCCGCGAGAGCATAAAGCGTGCCGGGATTCGTAAGACTTATTGAATATCCCGAAAATGAGGTACGGTTTTCAATTATTACATCCTTGTAGCTGTAGGTAAAGCTGCTGAGACTGTCTCATTCTAAATCCGGTAAATCGGAAAAGTAAATTGACAGTCCGCCGAAGCTGCTCTGTGTAGCGGCAAAGGCCATGGTGGCAATATAGAGCTCATCATCAAAGCTGTAGATTCTGCTCTGGCCGTCGGCATTTACCTCAAAGATAACCTCAGTTACATAACCGTTTGTTTCGGTCAGTCTGTAGTCGGGCAGGGACGTTGCGGGCATATTGTTATATCGCATGACCTCATAACAGTTCTCATAGAATTCTTCAACGGTAATGTCTCCTCTGTTCGAGGGGATTGCAGCCTGATACGTCAGCAGTACGTCAAGTCTGTTAACCAGAACCATTGCAAGAATGATGAGGACTATACGGGCGGGGCGGATAACCTCTGCTTTAATATTGCATTCTCTGTCCCATTCCAGTACTTCACCCTTCTGGCAGGAGAGGTAGCACTTTATCTCTCTGTATATATTATATACCGGGACGGAAAAACCGAATCCGAAGCGCCAAAGCAGGAAACTGCGGGTGTATGCTTCTTTGAGAGTGAGCTTTTTCCCGATGGCGTTTCTGATAGTTATTCCCATGAAAAACTTACCCGGTGTGGTACCGATTGTACTAAGTAAAATTGGCTCAATGAGAAACATTAAGCAGTAAACTAAAACCAACCATATAAAATTCGTATATATATTTGCGGTGGCATTGATGCCGACCAGAAAACCGAAAAACGTATCAGCAATAAGAATATACAGCGCAAGATCAAAGGAGCGTGCAAAATATCGTCTCCACGGGTGGGGACAGGTATTTGCATTATTCTCTGGCTTTACCTTTGATTCCCGCGAAAAGGTACTATGCTGCTCGGCTGATGAAGCGGTATTCTCGGTTTCGAAGAAAACTCCGCCGCGTGCCTTAAGCTCGCGTACATGCATTATATGGGGACCGGCTTTAAGCTCGGAATATTCAACACATTCATGCCGGATATTCTGGCAGACAATGGCAGCCTGGGTAATTGAATCCGGGTCAGCCATAATAGCCTCAACATGCTCAATCAGCTTATCGCGGAGTGAGACCTCGCCTCTTTTTATTGACAATATTTCATGTACGGAAAAGCCAAGCGTGCGAAGCAGGGTAATCCGTTCGATTTCATGAAATTCGTCTTCGGAAAAGTGGCGTCCCAGATAAGAACCCTCATGAGGCTCGATGAGACCGCAGCTTTCGTAATATTTAAGCGTAGTATAGCTGATATCCAGTGCTGAGCTTATATCGTTAAAATTCATGGCAGAATACAAAGCCTCCTAGAAGCCGAGATTTTTAAGCAGTTCACCAAGACCCGTAGAAACGCTGCCGCCGTCTGAGTATTCTTCGGCAGCCTCCTCGACAGCGTCGTCGAGAACCTCTTCCTTTTCCTCAACGGCCTTTATGCTGAGAGATATCTTGCCGTCCTTAACATCAAGGATTTTGACATTGACCTCCTGACCCTCCTTAAGAACCTCTGCAGGACTCTTAAGCCTTTTTCCGCAAATCTGTGAAATATGAACCAGACCCGAAAGGTCCTCGCCGATATTTACAAAGGCACCGAAGGGCATAAGCTTTTCTACAATACCCTTTGTAACCAATCCGGTCTGAAGCTTTGAAATACGGCTTGTTCTGTCGGCAGCAGCCTTATCACGTGCAACCTCCTTTGCGGAGAGAACAAGCTTCTTGGTTTCCCTGTCAACCTCGATAACGATAACCTCAAGCTCGCGGTTAATGTACTCTGAGGTATCCTCAACATACGAAAGTGCAAGCTGTGAGGCAGGTATAAATGCACGTATGCCGTGGAGATAGGTAGTAACGCCGCCGTTAACCGCTTCGGCAATTTTAACGGAGGCAACGGTGCGGTCTGATTTCATGGCATTAAGCTTATCCCATGCGAGTAAATCATCTGCAGCCTTGAGTGAAAGGTAGAAAGCACCTTCTTCATTTTCGTCAAGCACTGTTGCAGTTACGATATCACCGATTTTTATATCAGCCTTTATTGAAAATCTGGGATCGTTACTGAGCTCATCTATTTTAATAATACCTTCGGAATAGGAGTTGAGGTCAACAACAACCTCTGTATCCGAAACTCCGATTACCGTGCCCTTTACGAGGTCACCGGTTTTCAGCTTCCGGAAGGAATGCTCGATTTCTTCCTTAAATTCGTCCATTGACGGTGTTATTTCGTTTTCTGTCATGATTTATCCTCCATTTCGGGAACAGCAAAATCATATATCTCAGATGTCATATTCCCACAAACTAAAATATAGCCTAAATAGAGTATTAAGTCCAGTGAAAATTACTATTGCATCAAAGTTTTTTCGGGTATATAATCACTTGGAAACTTTTGTACGCAAAGCGTGCGGAGAGTGTACGCAGTGTATGCCGGCCAAACGCGGGTGCAGGCACGAAAAAGCTTATTAACGGAGGATTAAGTATGCAGCTGTTGACATTAATTTTAAAAAAGGAACATCTTCTGGATGAGATACTTAAACGTCTTGCCGAGGAGGGCGTAAAGGGTGGAACAATAATTGAAGGAAAAGGAATGGGAGAGGAGCTTGTTAACATGGAAGATATTCCGATGTTCGGAATGCTTCGCCGTGTACTTGCAGATGAAGAGAAGGAGACCTGTAAGGTTGTGATGTTTGTTCTCAGAGACGAGCAGGTTGTTGAGGCACGTGAAACGATAAAGGACGTAATAAACCTGAAGGAGCCTAATTCGGGCATTATGTACGTCATTCCTCTTACCTATGTGGAGGGATTAAGCAAATAGCCATGGAAAATCTGAATTTATTAACTTATCTGTCAATTGCAATTATTCTGGCTTTATTATCAAGTAAGCTGATGAAGAAAATAAAGCTACCCAATGTAACGGGTTATCTTATTGTAGGACTTATTGCAGGACCGTATTGTCTTAAGCTGATTCCGGCGGGCACTATCGAAGAGCTTTCGGTGATACCCGAGGTGGCGCTTGGCTTTATTGCATTTTCAATAGGTGCCGAGTTTAAATTAAGCTATCTTAAGAAGGTGGGAAAAACACCGGTTATCATAGCAATTCTGGAGGCCCTCGGAGCTGTGCTGGTGGTTGATATTGCACTTATTGCCACGGGTAATGATGTTGCGTTTTCCCTTTGCCTCGGTGCGATAGCTGCTGCAACGGCGCCTGCTGCTACTTTAATGGTAGTTAAGCAGTATAAGGCAAAAGGACCCGTAACGGAAACAC
The DNA here is from genome assembly GCA_045578645.1 of Lachnospiraceae bacterium. Classification (GTDB taxonomy): domain Bacteria; phylum Bacillota; class Clostridia; order Lachnospirales; family Lachnospiraceae; genus RUG11977. Next base: position 83,577 of record JAZNKQ010000131.1, on the reverse strand, counting down.
TTCTGCCGGTTGTTGCACTTGATGATGCGGTGGCACTTATGTGCTTCGGAATATCCGTTGCCGTTGCTAAGTCTATAACTGCTGACGGAGGAGATTCAATAGCGCAGACTATTCTGGATCCGGTTATAGAGATTTTCGGAGCGCTGCTTCTCGGAGCCGTTGTCGGAATTCTTTTCAGATTCCTGGTGAAATGGTTTACAGGACGCGGAAACCGCCTTGCCGTAACCTATGCGCTTGTATTTGCCTGTCTTGGACTTGGCAGTCTGCTCGGAGTTTCTACTCTGCTTGCATGCATGGCGATGGGAGCGGTGCTTGTAAATACATCATCTGTCAGCAACGTCATTTTTGAACAGACTGACAGAATTACCCCGCCGATATTTATGCTGTTCTTCTTCCTTTCGGGAGCAGAGCTTGACATATCGATTCTCCCGACTGTAGGAGTTATCGGAACTATATACATATTAATGAGAGTTGTGGGAAAGCTTCTCGGAGCATATATCGGAGCAGGAATATCGGGTGCAAAGCCGGTGGTTAAAAAGTATCTCGGCTATACACTGATTCCTCAGGCGGGTGTTGCAATAGGTCTTGCGACAACTGCGATGTCGGTGGTTCCCGAGTACGGTGCAACAATAAGAACGGTTATTCTTTGCGGTACCGTGATATATGAGCTTACCGGTCCGGTCATTACAAAGCTGGCGTTAAAGAAGGCCGGTGAGATTGCAAAATAAGACCGGAGCGATTTGGAGACCTGATTAATTCAGGTCTTCATTTACGGAGTAAAGATAATGATTACCGCGTTTGCCTATGCGACTGACGAGCCCGAGATGATGAAGAATGTTAAGGGCGGTCTGGGCAAGCGGTTTTGATATTTTGGCTGCCAGACGGTAGTCCTCGGTGGTAAATTCACCGGGAAGCTCATATGGTATAAACATGAGAAAATCCCGTGAAGACTCGAGGCAGAATTCGTTTGTCAGCAGGGAAGGGATTCCGTCGGTTCTTTGCGTTCCGCGTTTTCTGCTTTTGCTTTGCGGATTTAGGAAACGGAATTCTTCAACATTCATACAGGTGATGATAAAATGCAGCCGTGGGTTAAGCAGAAATTCCTTAATGCCGTAGAGCTCGGCAAATATGGCATAGGGAGTTCCGCGCTTTGGAGACTTACGGCTTTTGCTTATTTCACCGGTTGCTTTATCAATGAAACGAAGGTGCTTCTCAATCGTTACGGGATATACAATGGTAACCTCATAGTCTTTAAGAAAAGCGTCGAGCTTTCGGCGCATGGTAAAGAACTGGCGGGTCTGTATCTCGATAATCCGGTTCTCGGAGCATATATCTGCCACGAAGCCTAAGACCGGTTTTTCGGTACAGTCCGGTGCGGGAGAATAGAATTCCTTTAAGACGGCATGAATGGTCTTTTCGGCCAGAGTGCCGATTCCCGATGACTCCCTTATACCGGTACAGATTCGTTCCTTTATTTCATCAAATCGTTTAACATCCTGTGTGTTCATGCCAGCCTCTGAGGTTTTCTTTTTATTCTATGATAAGGGGCGGTGATTGTCAAACGCAGTCACGTGAACCAGAAGTTGTCATTGTATAACCCTGCCGACTGTGTTATGCTAAACAGGCTACGGTAATAGCGTGTTATTGTTATGTAAGGAGAGGATATTGTGAAAAAGAAAATTTCTATATTATTAATTTTGGCATGCATGCTGATATGTGTCTGGGCATGCTCGCCGAAAACCTTAATAAGCAGTGAGGAGCCGACTAAGGGAGCCGGAATTACCGATGTGCAGAAGGAGCCGACTAAGGCGCCTACTGAGGCTTTGCAGGATGTTACGGGCGATGTGACTCCTGATTTAACCACGGAGACTGAGCCAACAAAGACACCTGTGACAGAGGCCCCCACACCAACTCAGGAGGCGGTTACACCTGAACCTACTCCGAGCCTGACGCCGACCCCGGAGCCTGAACCTACGGCGGTTGACGATGAGAGGCTTGTATGGTGGAATGACACCTTCCTCATCTGGCTGCCTATGTTTGAAAAGGGAGTATTTTTTGAGCACAGTGCTGCCGATACCTTTGACTACATTTCCTTTACCGGTGTAAGCACCGATGATGTTACGGAATATATTGAGGCTCTTGATGCTGCAGGGCTCAATGTAAATGCAGATTACGGCAATGAAAACGGAAAGCTCTGGTATTATGCCGGTAATTCCGAAAACTGGCAGGTTACGCTTGATTATATGGACGGAATTCTGAAAATCGGCTCGGGATTTTTTGCCGAGGATGAGGAAGATGTCGATGCTCAGACTGAGAGACTCTGGCATGAAACAATGCTTGCATATATACCTAAGTATTCGGCCGGAAGCTTTGAATATGCCGATGAATCAGCCGTGGAGGGAGGCTATACCTATATTACCTACTCGGATGTGAGCATGCAGGATGCAAGAGACTACGCGGAAACGCTCAGGGCACTCGGATATATTTATGACGAGGATTCGGGTGATGTTGACGGAGTTATCTGGTATATGGCAATGAACGAGGATGCAATCAGCTGCTATATGGCATATGAAGACGGTATTATGATTCTTGGCTGCGGATATGCGGAGGAATGATGAAGTATGAGCTGTTTGGCGGTGAAGAGCATAGAGGCGGCAGGAATACGGATATTGTATTCGGATTTTTCGACTGCTTATGATGTGCTTGAAAAAGAGGCCGGCGTTTTGTCTGATGAACGCAGACGGAAGGCAGAGATAAAAAGGAACCGTGAGGCGCGAATGCAGAGCCTTGCGGCAGGAATGCTTCTGAGAGAATGTCTGCTGCCCCTGGGAATCGATGAGAGGGAAGCAAACTACAGCTGCAAGGGTAACGGTAAGCCTTATTTAATCGGATATGATAATATCTGCTTCAGCATTACCCACTCCGGACGACTGGCAGCGGCTGCGGCAGCCTCATCGGATAAGACGGAGCTCGGAATAGATATTGAGCGTATCGGACGTGTCGGCGAAAGGGTTGCGGCAAAATGTCTTTCGGCCGCCGAGCAGCAAAAGCTGCGGATGATTAAAAACGCGGATGAGCGGGAACGCTTTATATGCAGAATGTGGACTGTTAAGGAGAGCTTTGTAAAGGCGGTGGGTGCGGGACTTGCAATACCGTTCGATACGGTTGAAGCCGTCGGTGAAGGGCCGGTGTATGTGGTAAATCAAAAATATAATGCCGGCAGCTATACGGCATATACCTTTGAGCTTGAGGAGGGCTACTGCCTGTCACTGTGTGTGGGTGACAGGGTAAATGCTTCCTGATGGCGCAGGAAGTCCTGACGCGTGTCAAAGGGGTTTTGCTTGACACTATGGGACATTACTGCTATAAATTAATGATAATGAACCAAAATAATTCGGCGGGCTGCGAATGGTATTTATAGCTGCTGTTCGCGAAGATTGCTCAGAAATGGAGAAGAGTGTGAAAAATCATATTGATATACTGATTTTTCACACGGCTTATTTATGCTGAAGCGTCATAAATAAGCTTTTATCCGACACGAGAAATCACTTTCGTGAATTTCTCGCGCGGATTTTTGCGCCACGCTTCAGAATGGAGAATAGTGTGAAAAAAGTAATTACTTACGGTACATATGACCTCCTTCATGTCGGTCATATAAATCTTTTGCGCAGGGCAAAGGCTCTGGGTGATTATCTGATTGTCGTGGTTTCATCAGACGAGTTTAATGCGGGAAAGGGAAAGAAAGCTTACTACAGCTTTGAAGACCGTAAAACAATTCTTGAGTCAATAAAATACGTTGATGAGGTGCTTCCCGAGTATACATGGGAGCAGAAAATAAGCGATGTTGTAGATAATAATGTCGATGTTTTCGTTATGGGCGATGACTGGACCGGAAAGTTTGATTTCCTTAAGGAATATTGTGAGGTTGTTTATCTTCCGAGAACGGAAGGTATTTCTACCAGTAAGATTAAAGAGGATTTGAATTTGGGGGCTGCTGACAAATAGGCAGCCCTTAATCAGAAATAGAGTATGGGAAAGAGAGGAAAGTATGAAGAAGCCGTTTGTTACAAAGGAACAGATTGAAGAGATTGTTAAGGAATATCCCACCCCCTTTCATATTTACGATGAAAAGGGTATACGTGAGAATGCACGAAGATTGAAGGAAGCTTTTTCGTGGAATAAGGGCTTCAAGGAGTTTTTTGCGGTGAAAGCGACGCCCAATCCGTTTATTCTGCAGATTCTTAAGGAAGAGGGCTGCGGTGTTGATTGTGCTTCTATTCAGGAGCTTTACCTTGCCGAGGCAGTCGGAATGAAGGGCGGAGACATAATGTTTTCCTCCAATGAAACTCCGGAGGGTGAGTTTACGAAATGCCGTGAGCTTGGCGGATACATCAATCTTGATGATATTACAATGATTGATTTCCTTGACAGGGAATGCGGAATTCCCGAGACGGTATTCTGCCGTTACAATCCCGGCGGATTTTACAATGTTTCAAATGGAATCATGGATAATCCGGGAGACTCAAAATACGGAATGACAAGACATCAGATAACAGAGGCCTTCAGCAGACTGAAGAAGCTTGGTGTAAAGCATTTCGGTATTCATGCATTCCTTTGCAGCGGCGCCGTTACCAATGACTATTATCCCATGCTTGCAAAGGATTTGTTTAAGCTGGCCGTTGAGCTGAGGGATGAAACCGGAGCCGACATAAAGTATATTAATCTTTCCGGCGGAGTCGGAGTGCCCTACAGACCCGGTGTTAAGCCCTGCGATATTAAGGTAATCGGTGAGGGTGTACGCGAGGCATACGAGAGTGTGATTACAGCTGCCGGCATGGAGGTTTCGATATTTACCGAGCTTGGAAGATTTATGCTTGCACCCTATGGACATCTTGTCGTTAAGGCAATTCATGAAAAGCATATATACAAGGAATATATCGGAGTTAACGCGTGCGCGGCAAACCTCATGCGACCTGCAATGTATAATGCTTATCATCACATAAGCGTACTTGGTAAGGAAAATGAACCCTGCGACCATAAATATGATATTGTCGGAAATCTCTGCGAGAACAATGACAAGTTTGCAGTCGACAGGGATATGCCCAGAATCGATATGGGAGATTATCTGGTTATTCATGATACCGGTGCGCATGGCTTCTCAATGGGCTATAACTATAACGGAATGCTTCGCTCAAGTGAGCTTCTCTTAAAGGAGGACGGAAGTGTAAAGCTGATAAGACGTGCGGAGACGGCTGCCGATTACTTTGCAACCTTCGACTTCTGTGACGTGATGAAGAATGTTCTGGAAAGAAGATAAATAGCCGGGTAAAACGGACTTTTGACTTTATGCTTGAAATCAGCGCAGACGGCTGTGCCTGTTTTCACGAACCATGTATCAGTATTTTATCTTCGCCGTGATTGCGCTGACTGATATATACAGTATATGCAGTTTTCGTATAAATACAACATGATGAATAATGAATTACAAAGGATGTCCGGGAGGCATCCTTTTTTATGGGAAAATTCTTTCCTATGAAAAGCTCCGCGGGGATGCGCACTCGCGCGTTTGGAAAATATCGCTTATGTGACCGCGCTCAGCGAGGGAGTTCGCCGGCGAACTCTTTGCTCCGGGAAGGCATAAGAACTGTCTGTTATTAACTTTTTTCCTTGCGGCGGAAGAGGTTTTACGCTATAATGTGGTAGAATATCACAATAACGTGTATGCGAACGAATTTTCGTACAATATATTGTGAGCCGTCCGTCCCGCACGGAGACGGATTAAAATAGAGAATTGTAAATTATTTGCGTGCATTGCAAATTATTTGCGAGAATTGTAAATTATTTGCGAGTATTGCAAATTATTGACCGGAGGAGTAAATGGGATCGTACAACGGAAGTGAAATAGTTGTTCTTAAGGGGCTGGAGGCTGTAAGAAAGCGTCCGGGTATGTACATAGGAAGCACGGGCAGCAGGGGACTTCATCATCTGATATGGGAGATTCTCGATAACGGTATTGATGAGCATCTTGCGGGCTTTTGCAATGAAATTGATATAACGCTTCAAAAGGACGGCGGAATATCGCTTACCGACCACGGAAGAGGTGTGCCGGTCGATATACATCCGACCGAGAATATTCCGACCGCAAGAGTTGTATATACCATACTTCATGCAGGAGGAAAGTTCGGCAATTCGGTTTATAAGGTTTCGGGCGGTCTTCACGGAGTAGGTGCTTCCGTTGTAAATGCTCTGTCGGAGCGTATGATGGTTGAAATAAAGCGTGACGGGAAAATCTACCGCGATGAGTATAAGGACGGAGGATATCCGGTTACGGAGCTTGTTGACGGGAAGCTTCCGGTTGTAGGAAAGTGCAATAAGTCCGATACGGGAACAAAGGTCACCTTTTATCCCGACAGGAGCATATTTGAAACGGTAGAATTCAAGCCTGAAATTATTGTTAAGAAGCTTAAGGAAACTGCATACCTTAACAAAAATCTTAAGCTTAATTTTTCAGACCTTAATACCGGCTTTAAGCAGACCTTCTGTGAAACAGAGGGAATAAAGAGCTTTGTTGCATATCTTGCACGTGAGTCAAATGTGCTTCATAAGGAGCCGGTTTATATTGAGGGACGAAGCGGTGATATAGAGGTTGAGGTGGCTTTTCAATATCATGACGGCTTCAATGAGCAGATTAATTCCTATTGTAATTGTATAAATGTTGTTGACGGAGGAACTCTTGTTACCGGCTTTAAGACCGCTCTTACAAGGATTATGAACCAGTATGCAAGGGAGCTTGGCATATTAAAGGATAAGGACGAGAACTTTGACGGAAAGGATATCAGAAACGGACTGATTGCCATAATTTCAATAAAGCATCCGGATCCGCAGTTTGAGGGACAGACTAAAACAAAGCTCGGGAATAATGATGCAAAGGGTGCCGTGGATGATGTGTTTTCTGCGGAGGCAACAAGATATCTTGACAAAAATGTAGAGCTTCTGCGTACAATACTTGACAATTCGCTCCGCTCATACACTGCGCGTAAGGCGGGAGACAAGGCGAGAAATGCGGTCCTTAAGCAGCTTAATGATGTTGATACAAAGAGTAAGCTTGCAGCGTGCTCCTCAAAAAAGCCGGAGGAGTGTGAGGTTTATATTGTTGAGGGAGACTCCGCGGGCGGAACCGTTAAAACCGCGCGTAACAGAAGAACGCAGGCTGTTCTTCCGCTCAGAGGAAAGATACTTAATGTAGAAAAGGCTACGCTCGAGAAAATCCTTGTAAATAACGAAATCAAATCCATGATTGCATCCTTTGGCTGCGGTATCGGCGATGATTTTGATATCAGCAAACTGAGATATAATAAAATAATTATTCTTACGGATGCCGATGTTGACGGAGCTCATATCAGTACACTCCTTCTGACCTTCTTTTACCGCTTCATGCCGGAGCTTATCACGGCAGGGAAGGTTTTCAGAGGCCTTCCGCCTCTTTACAGGGTGGAGTATGATGTTACCGAGCGCGGGAAGAAAAAGAGAAAATCAGAGTATATATTTAATGATTTCGAGCTTGAAAAATTCAGAAAAACAAGCGGACATAAGATACTTAATCTGCAAAGATACAAGGGACTCGGTGAGATGGATGCAAACCAGCTGTGGGAAACCACGCTTGACCCCGAGCAGAGAATTCTTGCACAGGTAACCATAAGCGATGCGGTTGAGGCTGACGAAGTAACATCAATGCTTATGGGAAGTAATGTGCCTCCGAGAAGAGAATTTATTATCAGCGAGGCAAAGAATGCAAATCTTGATATATCATAGCAGGGTATATCAAAATAATATAAATGCTTAGGAATGGGGAGTTTTATGAGCAAAACAGAGGAACAGATAAAACAGCTTGACTTTGCGGAGGAGATGAAGACCTCCTTTAGGGATTATGCGCTGAGTGTTATTATTGCCAGAGCTGTGCCGGATATACGGGACGGCTTAAAGCCCGTTCAGCGAAGAATATTATTTGCAATGGACGAGCTCGGTCTTGATCCTAAGAAGCCGCACAGAAAAAGTGCTCGTATTGTCGGAGATACCATGGGTAAGTACCATCCCCACGGTGACAGCTCGATTTATGATGCACTGGTGCATATGTCAGAGGACTATTCGCTGGCACTTCCGCTTATTGACGGACACGGCAATTTCGGTTCCATTGACGGTGACGGGGCGGCAGCAATGCGATACACCGAGGCGCGTCTGTCGGAAGGTGCAATGACGCTTCTTCGCAATCTTGATATGGGACTTGTCGAGTTCATGCCGAACTTTGATGACAGTGAAAAGGAGCCGAAGGTGCTTCCTGCCATGCTTCCCAATCTGCTGATTAACGGTACGACCGGTATTGCTGTCGGAATGGCTACAAATATACCGACACATAATCCGGGTGAGGTTATTAATGCTGTTATTGCTTATATGGACAATCCCGATATATCCATAGAAAGGCTTATGAAATATATTCCCGGACCCGATTTCCCTACAGGCGGTATCATTGTAAACAGTGATATGCTTAAATCAATTTATGAATCGGGAGAGGGAAAGATAAAAATCCGCGCGAAGACGGTTATAGAAAACGGAGATTCCGGAAGGAAAAATATTGTAATTACCGAAATACCGTATACCGTTGCCGGTAATAAAACCAAGCTGGTGGAAAATCTTGTTGACCTTATGAGGGATAAGGTTTTTGAAGAAATATATGATGTCAGGGATGAGTCATCAAAAGAGGGCATCAGAATCGTAATTGAGGTTAAGCGTGACCGTGATATTGAAAATCTACTGAACGGATTGTTCAAAAAAACGGTCATGGAGGATACCTATGCCGTAAATCTTCTTGCAATAAAGGACAAGCAGCCTATTGTATTTAATCTTAAGTCAATGATAAGCGAATTCGTTGTTTTTCAGGAGGAGCTTTATACTAAGGAGCATACCCACCTTTTAAATAAGGCGGAGCAGAGGCAGGAAATTATTGCGGGTCTGCTGCGGGCAACGGATATTATTGACCTTATTATTGAAATATTAAGGGGCAGCTCCTCCGTAAAGCAGGCAAAGGACTGTCTTATGCACGGAGATATTTCCGATATCCGCTTTAAGAGTGAGGCATCCAAGATGCAGGCCTTTCGTCTCGATTTTACGGAGAGGCAGGCGGATGCAATCCTTGCGATGCCGCTGTCCAGACTTATCGGACTTGAAATATTGAAATTGCGTGAGGAAAATGATATTCTTACGAATGAAATAAAGGAATACAGGGAAATTCTTGCGAGCCGCGAGAAGCTGTACGGTGTAATTAAAAACAGACTTAAGGAATTCGGTAAGAAATTTGCGTATCCGAGACGCACGGAGCTTTCGAATTTGACTATCAGGGAATATGTTGAGGAGTTTAAGGTTGAGGACATTTATGTTCTGATTGATAAATTCGGATATACAAAATCGGTTGATGTTTCGGGCTATCAGAAGGCAGGCACGGAAAGCCTTAAGGAATATCCGCATATTGTGCGTATGAAGAATACGGACAGGCTGTGTGTATTTACGGCAGAGGGCAACATGCTGCAGGTAAAGGCGGAAAAGCTTCCGAGATGCAGAATGAAGGAAAAGGGCGTTCTGATTCATAACCTTTGTAAGCTTGAGCAGCAGGAAGCAATCTACTATGCATGCTTCGAGGAAATTTTTGAATCACAGCTGCTTTTCACAACAAAGAGCGGATACACAAAGCTGGTATCGGGCGTTGAATTCGAAACCGGAAGAGGTATGATTGCGGCTACGAAGCTTGACGAGGGTGACAGCGTCATAAGCATTATCCTCTGCGGTGCCGCGGACATTCTTGCGGCAAACCGAAAGGTAATAGTTATTACTCATAACGGTCTTTCTCTCGGCTTCCCGCTGAATGAGGTCAGTGAGTTCAAGAAAACAAGCAGGGGTGTTAAGGCGATAACCCTTGATAAAAACGACAGGGTTGATTTCGTAACTGTTGTACCACCCGAGAGCATCGAGTTTGAATATAAGGGAAAGCTTTTATCCGCAAAAAAGGTTAAGTTAAGAAATAGAGGAGCAAAGGGACAGAAGGCATCTCTGTAATAAGCTCAGAAATGAGGATTAGTATGCGTGTCAGTATTATTATTCCGTTTCATGACGGAGAGGCATTTCTGCAGGACTGTTTAGACAGCCTTGCTGCAATGCAGTACAGTGATTATGAGGTTTTGCTGGTTGCAGACCATTACAAGGGAGATATAAAGGCGCTTACTCAGGCTTACACCGGGAAGCTGAATATAAGAACATTTGAGCTTAACGGAGAAAGAAGAGGTGTTGCGGCAGCGAGAAATGTCGGACTTGAAAATGCCGAGGGCGAATTTGTCTATTTCCTTGACAGCGATGACTATATTTTTGATGAAGCTATAGAAGTCCTCGTGGAAACCGCACTCGAAAGCGAAGAGGATGTTGTATACGGAAAGAAGCACAGCACCTACTATAAGCGGAGTATTTTCCTCCCGACCTATATCGAAAAGCGGGAGCAGCTTATTGCGCAGAGGGAAGCCCTTGCAGCCGAGAGTGAGGATGCCGAGGCTGAGGATGATGAGGATGAAAATGATGCTTCGGATGAGGCTGCCGATGAGACGCAGGCAGAGGAGCTTTCGGAGGAGGAGCTTGAAAGACGTGCGGAGAGCAGACGTCTGAAAAGCCGCAGAAAGGCAATAAAGAGGCTGATAACAAGAAAGAAGCGCTTTAGGAATATAACGGTGCTTCATATGCTTATCAGGCGTGAAGTTATAGAAAGGTACGGACTCAGATTTGATGAGAGTCTTAAATACTATTCCGATATACCGTTTGTTGCCGGACTTTTTGACGCTGACATCAAAATCAGGAAAAGGTATCATTCGCACTATATTAAGAGAAAGCACAGCGACCCGGTAAATATGCCGTCGCTGACGCAGATTGCCGATGACGGCAGATTTGATGAAATGATACGCATGTTCAGAATCGCCCAGGATGCGGTGGAGCAGGAAGGAACGGTAAGAAGGGCAATTGATCATCAGATTATTGTTTATTATACGGACTACTTCATTAAAAAGCTTAAGCGCAGTGAGAATGAACACTGGCGCAAGGAACGCTTCGAAATTATGCGTGAGCTTGCGGGACATATTCTTAAAGCAAATATCAGAAGAGAGAAGCTTTACAGAAGAAGAATGGTAAGAGCCCTGCTTAAGGGTAAGCTTGATAAATGCATCAGGCTGATTAACAGAAGACTCGGTATTAAGAAATTTAAGAAGATGCTTAAAAACAGAACGGTGCTTGCGAAGCATCTTTACCGGAGCAGATATTTAAAGAAGCCGATTGAGCAGAATACAATTCTGTTTGAGAGCTTTTTCGGAAAGAATTACTCTGACAGTCCCAAGTATATTTACGAATATCTTGCGAAAAACCATCCGGGGAAATATAAGTTTGTATGGGTCCTTGATAATGATACAAAGCTTCCCTACGGCGGAATAAAGGTGAAGCGCTTCAGTATCAAATACATGTACTATCTTGCGTGCAGTAAGTATTTTGTGTTCAACGGAAGACAGCCGGTATGGTTTAAAAAGCGTAAGGACACGGTGTTCCTTGAAACCTGGCACGGAACCCCTCTTAAGAAGCTTGTGTTTGACCTTGATGAGGTTTACAGCGCCTCACCTCTGTATAAAAAAGAGGTGTATAAGCAGTCAAGACAATGGGATTATCTCATTGCCGCAAACGGTTTTTCGAGCAGAGTATTCAGAAGCTGCTTTATGTACGATAAATGTATGCTGGAATACGGCTATCCGCGAAATGATATTCTGCATGCAGAGAATCGTGATGAGCTTGCGGGTGAAATCAGGCAGAAGCTCGGAATTCCGGGTGATAAGAAGACAATTCTCTATGCTCCTACATGGCGTGATGATGAGTATTACGGAAAGGGCTCGTATAAATTTGAGCTGAAGCTTGATTTACGAAAGCTAAGGGCTGAGCTGGGAGAAGAATATGTTGTACTGCTCCGAACGCATTATTTCATATCGGATGCGCTTGATACCACGGGGCTTGAGGGCTTTGCATATAATCTCAGTAAGTATAATGATATTTCGGAGCTCTATCTTATATCTGATATCATTATTACAGACTATTCATCAGTTTTCTTTGATTATGCAAACCTGAAACGTCCGATGCTGTTCTTTACCTATGACCTTGAGAAATACAGGGATGTTTTGAGAGGCTTCTATATTGATATTGAGGAGGAACTGCCGGGACCGCTTCTCTATACCAATGATGAGGTTGTTGCGGCAATAAAGAATATTTCTGAGGTTGAGAAGAAGTATGCCGGAAAATACGAGGTATTTTACGAGAAATACTGTGGCTGGGAGGATGGCAGGGCTTCAGAAAATGTTGTGAAGGAAGTTTTTAAAACCTGATATACGGCTGCTCCGCGCGGAGCAGCCATTTTTACGCTATCTTTTTTAAAAATAGTGTTAAGTTTTGTTAAAGTGTGTCCGATATATTAGTCAGAAAGATGAGATTAAGATAAGGTGGTGGGTATATGCGTATAGATGCTATGAATCAGGTCAGCCAGTTATATCAGAATAACGGCGTCAAGAAGTACAGCGGTACAACAAGAGCTGCAGCCAGCGATCGCCTTGAAATTTCCAGATTCGGTAAGGATATTCAGGTGGCAAAGCAGGCAGTGGGCGCTGCTTCTGATGTCAGAGAAGACCGTATTGAAGCCATAAAGACGGCAATGGCAAACGGAACCTATAGTGTCAGTGATGACGTTCTGGCGGATAAGCTTCTTGAAAGCTTTGATCTGCCCTTCTAGGAGAAAAGTGTGGCCGGACTTATTGATTCACTCGTCGATATAATGGCGAAGGAAAACGAAATTTACAAAGAGCTGATACCGATAGCTGATGAGAAAACCAGAGTTATTATCAGGAATGACCTCGAAGCCTTGCAGAAGATTACCGATAAGGAGCAGATTGTAATCGAACAGATTAATGCTCTTGAGCGCAAGCGGGAAGAGGTCATTGTAAATATAGGGACGGTTATCAGCAGGAATCCGGGGTCTCTTAATATGAAGGCCCTGATTAAAATCATGGAAAAACAGCCGAACGAGCAAAAAAGACTTGCTCTTATTCATGATGAATTGCAGAGCACGGTGAAGAGGCTTTCGGCTATTAACAGCAGAAACAAGATACTAATAAAACAGTCCCTGGAGATGATAGATTTTAACATGAATCTTATTCAAAGCACAAGGATGGCGCCCGGGGTAAACAACTACACGCGAGGGGCATCGCAGGAAATGATGCCGGCTGCAAGGACAGGGATGTTCGATGCAAAGCAATAATAGCGCGTTGAGGTGAGCGTATGTCATTATTCGGAGCTTTGTCTGTGGGTACATCCGGACTGAAGGTAAGTCAATATGGAATGAACGTAGTCGCGCACAATTTGGCTAACGTGGATACCGAAGGGTATGTCAGACAGCAGACACTGCTTGACAGTGCAATCTATCTGACAATAGGTCAGAATGCCATTTCGCCCATGCAGGTGGGACTTGGTGTTGACCCCGCGGAGGTCAGACAGGTGCGTGATTTGTTTTTAGACAAGACCTACCGCCAGGAAGTCGGAAGACAGGGGTATTATGATGCACAGGCAGATGCCGTGGGAGAAATAGAGAATCTGTTCGGAGAGCTTCACGGAGTGGCATTTCAGGATACTCTGGAGGATTTCTGGGTGTCCATGCAGGAGCTTTCAAAGGAGCCGGACAGCCGTGTTGCACAGGCTACGCTCGTTGAGACCGGAATTACCTTTATGGAGAGGGCAGAGAAGATATACAGCCAGCTGAAGAAATACCAGATGGATTTAAACACAAAGATAGCTGAGCAGGTAGTTCGGATTAACGAGATTGGTGAGCAGATACATGCGCTTAATAAGAAAATAGCATATTACGAAAGCAGTGACCTTGAAAACGCAAATGATTACAGGGATGAGAGAAACAGTCTTCTTGATGAACTGGGTCAGATGGTAAAAATAGATTATAAGGAGCTCGAAAACGGAGAGGTAACGGTTGCGATAGAGGGTGTACAGTTTGTAACAGAGGATTATTGTTATCATCTCGGAACACTCACGATGGCGCAGTACCGTGAGGCAAACAATATAGATGCACCGCTTGACGAGGCGGCAGGAATACTTCTTGTTACCTGGCCTCATCTGGGCGACCGCGAGGTGTTTGACTGGTCTTCGGTTCCGAACTCGGATGCCAATTCGGATATCGGAGGACTTAAGGGATATATACAGGCGAGGGGAACCTCGATAGGCAAGTATGTGGATATTCCTCTTGAGCCGAAGGCGGAAGCTTATTACGATGCAGACGGTGTTTTCGATGAGGAAGCCTATAAGCTTGCACTTGATAATTACGAGCATGCAAAGGCTGAGTACAATCTTAATGTCGATTCATCAATAATGATGATGACACAGTCACAGTTTGACCAGCTTATTCACGGAATAGTAACCACGATAAATGACTGCCTCTGCCCCAATAAGGAAGTGACGGTTGCGGCAGGAACAATCATAACGCGGGATGACGGAACGGAATATACCTTTGAAGAGGATACCGTAATCAAAATATTTGATAGAGAAAATGCTCCCGTGGGAGTTGATGAGAACGCAACTCCGGGCATTGAGCTTTTTTCGAGAAAGACAACTGCCAGATATATGGAGGCACAGGACATTACGCTTGCGGACGGTACCGTGCTTGAGGGTGTAAATATTTACAACTGGGAGGACCCTGCCGATAATTATTCTCTTTATACGCTTGGTGAGATAAAGGTTAATCCCGAGATAATCGCCAATAAGTCAAAGCTTCCGGTAATCGCAAATAACGGAACCGGCGATTATGATATCGAAATGATAGAAAAGCTGCTTACGAAATGGCAGGAGCCGTTTGCAACCTTATCTCCCAATACACTTACCTATAATAATTTCAACAATTATTATACACAGTTTACCGGAGGGATTGCTACGAAGGGTGATGAATACAATACACTGGCATCGAATCAGGAATGCATGGTTACATCAGTAAACGATAAAAGAATCGGAGTAACCGGTGTATCCTCTGATGAGGAGCTGGCGTATCTTATTAAATTCCAGCATGCATATAATGCATCCGCCAGATATATTACGGTGGTTGACACGATGCTTGAGCATGTAATAGAAAAGCTTGGCGGCTGATGAGCTGCTTTGTACGGGAGGTGAAGGAGAATGCCTAATACATTTTTCGGACTTACAATAGGAACGACAGGCCTGTTTGGAGCTAACGTAGGTATCAATACGACGGCACATAATATTACAAATACCGAGACAGAGGGCTACAGCCGTCAGCTTGTGGATACAAAGGCAGATACTCCTCTTAAGGCAAACGGTTCGTACGGTATGATAGGTACCGGTGTCAGCGTGGTGAGCATTAATCAGCAGCGCGATGAGTACTATGATACGAAATACAGGAGCAACAATACATTAAGCGGATATTACTCAGCACAGGATTACTACATGAAATCCGTTGAGAATTACTTTAATGAGGTTCAGCTCGAGGGCTTCAATTCGAATTTTAACAGCTTTCATGATTCGCTGCAGGAGCTTTCAAAGGACCCCTCAAGCCGTACGGTCAGGACACAGGTTAATAACTACGCGCAGAGCTTCTGTGATTATGTAAATGCGCTGATGACCAGTATGGAACAGATTCAGGAGAGTGTTAATTTTGAGATAAAGACCCAGATTGATTCGATTAATTCCTACGCAATTCAGATTGCAGGACTTACACAGCAGATAAATACACTTGAAGTAACCGGCGGAAAGGCAAATGATTTGCGTGACCAGAGAAATCTTCTTGTGGATGAGCTGTCGAATATCGTGAACATTTCAATCAGTGAGAAAACGGTCGGGCATGCAGAGGCAGGAGTTACGGAGTATACGGTTAAGATAGGTGAATCGGTGCTGGTTGATACCTTTGAAGCCCGCAGCCTTAAGGTTGTTCCGAGAGAGGAAAAGCTTTATCAGGCAGACATTGAAGGACTTTACGATATAGTGTGGGATAACGGGCAGACCTTTAACGGACTTGTTAACGGCGGAAGAATTCAGGCACTTATGGAAACCCGTGACGGAAACAATGAACAGTATTTTAACGGAGTCACAACGGCAAGCTACGGTGACAGCTCAATTATCGTTACGGATACAAGCGTTAATAAGACCGAACAGCTTCATATAGCGGAAACCGGAATTATTACAGTCGGAAACCGTGACTATATTTACAACGGCTTTCAGGTTACTCAGGATGAGGACGGAAATTACGTATATGAATTTGCTCTTGATGAAGAGATAAAGAAGGATGTCGATGAGGTTGAGGTCCGTATAGGACAGAGCATTTCGTATAAGGGTGTTGCCTATTATATGCAGCAGCTTAACGAGTTTACCAGAGTTTATACAAAAAGATATAATGACCTTCATAAATCGGGCGTTGACCTTGAAAACCGTGCGGGTCTTGACTTTTTTAACAGCAGAAACAAAATTACCGGTGAGAATTATGTGTTTGATTTTTCGGAAGATGAAATTGACAACGAAATCATAATCAGCAGTAAGACCGGGGAGTTCGCAGTCGAGGCTGATGAGAATGAGCCTAATTACGGAAGCTATTATTTCATGACTGCAAAGAGCATGTGTGTTACGGATGAGATTTATAATGATCCGACGAAGCTTGTTACGGCTACGGACATAATCAACGGTGTTTCAAATAATGACATAGTAATGGGGCTTATGCAGCTGAAGGAAGATGAGAGGATGTTTAAGCAGGGAACGCCGTCAGGCTTCCTGCAGGCGCTTATTGCCGAGCTTGGTGTGGATGCGGCAAAGTCACAGTCCTTTAATCTTAATCAGGAGGACGTACTTGCAACAATAGGAAATCAGAGACTTTCGGTTGCCGGCGTTGATATGGATGAGGAATCGATGGCTCTTGTCAGATATCAGAATGCATATAATCTGTCGGCAAAGGTAATAAGTACGATGGATGAAATCTATGACAGGCTGATTAATTACATGGCAGTATAGTGTGACGGCGATATTCTGTCGGACAGCAGTATTACGGAGGAGTGCCTATGAGGATTACAAACAAAATGATGACCAATAATATGCTGTATAATATAAACGGCAATAAGAATACCTTGAGCAAGCTTGAGGATAAATATGCTACCGGTCTCGAAATCCAGAAGCCCTCAGATGACCCGATAGTTGCTGTCAGGGCATTGAAGCTGAGGACTAATCTGTCGGAGTTGACGCAGTATTTCGAGAAGAATATTCCGGATGCGAAATCCTGGATGGAAACAACGGAAAGTGCGTTAAAGGTTACCAGCGAGATTATTACAAAGCTTCATACCTATTGCGTTCAGGGCGCGAATGATACGCTGACGGAGGAGGACCGCAACAGTATTGCGGCAAACCTTGCTGAGCTTAAGCAGCAGATATATCAGGAGGGTAATTCAAATTACGCCGGAAGATATCTGTTTACAGGATATAAGACGAACACGAGCCTTGTGTTCGGAGAAGAGGAGCACGGTAAAAACTACAGGATTACCGAGACCATTAAGGCAGAGCAGCTGCAGATAACAAAGAGGATTGTTGATACCTGCGATATTAACGAGCTTGACCTTGAGGATGTTGAAAGCTTTGATACGGAGACCCGCTCGAAGGAGGTTACCGTATACAGAATCAGGCTTGCCTATGATAATTTAAGAACCGTCGAGGACGGTGCAGAGCTTACGCTTAAAATACCTGAGGTCGATGAAAACGGTGAGTATGTATATGACGATGAGGGTGTACTCCAGTATTCGGATGAGTATACGGACGGAGATATGACTGTTCTTGATTCGAGTGACCCGCTTGCATATAAACCGGAGGCAGGTGAGATACACTATATAGAGGACACGGGAGAAATAATTCTCGCCGCGGATGTTTATGATAAGTGGAGGAATTCGGATTTTGAAATTACCTATGAGAAGAATTCGTTTTTGAAGAACGAGCTTCGCCCCGAGCATTATTTTGAATGTACCGTAACCGATACTACGATAGAGGACGAGGATGAGCGGGAAGAAAAAGCAATCCATTATGAGATTCAGGACCAGAAGATTTCATATGAGGTTAATTTCAATCAGAAGCTTGAAATTAACATACAGGGCAGGGATGCTTTCCGCCACTCATTAGGTCGCTGCATAGACGATATTGTTAAAGCGGTAACCGATGTTATTGCGGTACAGGATAAGATAGCCGAGATTGAAAAGGCGATGTTGGATGACAGTCTGGAAGAAAGTCAGATTACCAAGCTTAAGGAAATAAAAGAGGTTTTGGGAACGGAGCTTGATTTAAAGGACGGCATAATGAGAGCGGTGTTCGAAAGAGGAATTGCAGAAACACAGGCAGAAGAGGATGTTGTAAACGAAGCTACTGCTGATATCGGAACAAGGTATAACAGACTTGAGCTTACCGAGAACCGGTTGGGAACGCAGCAGACGGAGTTTACGGATCTTCTGTCACAGAACGAGGATGCTGACCTTGTTGATACGGTTGTTAATTACAATGCGATGGAAACCGTATATAATGCATCACTTTCCGCAGCAGCAAAGGTTGTTCAGAATACCCTGCTTGATTTTCTGTAAAATATGATTATGGAGGACGAATATGTTAGTAAAGACAAGATATTTCGGCGAGATAGAGCTTGAAGAGGATAAAATAGTTACCTTTGACGGTGGGCTTTTGGGCTTTGAAGAGTACAAACGCTTTACTCTTCTTTATAACAGCGACGCTGACGGAAGACCCGCAATTTCCTGGCTGCAGTGCATAGACGAGCAGTCGCTTGCACTTCCGGTTATGATTCCTACACTTATTATGCCTGACTACAATCCTATTATTGAGGATGGTGTTCTTAATGCAATAGGTGAGTGGGATGAAGAGAGTATTTCGGTACTGGTTACGGTTACGGTTCCGTCCGACATAACACTGATGACAACCAATATGAAGGCTCCCATTGTTATTAATACACGCACAATGAAGGGTTGTCAGGTAATTGCGGAAAATCGTGATTATGAAATCAGATACAAAATATATGAACTGCTGAATGAGGCAAGGGAAGCAAAGGAGGCAGGCCAATGTTAGCATTATCAAGAAAAGTCGGCGAATCAATCATGCTTGGAAACGATATTGAAATAAGCGTGCTTGAGATTAAAGGAGATCAGGTTAAAATCGGAATTAACGCTCCGAAGGCGGTTCCGATTTTCAGAAAAGAGATTTATCTTCAGATTCAGGAAGAAAATAAAAAGGCGGTTGAACAGACCGCAGACAGGGAAGTTCTTGAGAATTTATTTAAGCTGTAGATTTTGCGGTTAATTTTTAGCAAAGTATGGTCGATAAATGTTTTAGAAGCCAATAAACTATAATAAAGTTTTTGGACGGCGGACAGGGATTGTCGCAGCCGGTCCACACATGGAGGTGTATCATGGGAATAGAAGTTGTTAACAATGCCAATGCGTATCAGGGAACAAGAACGGTTTCAGCCGACTATCAGCGTGCGGGAGTTGAGTACGCGATTCCGCAGACTGTTCAGATGGGTGACCGTGCGACGGCAGACGATAATTCAAGAGGCGGAATGGGCAGCGATGACGGGCAGGCAACTCCCCAGCAGATAAAATCGGCGATTTCTTCTGCCAACAGAAGAGCACATTTCGGACACACGAATGCGGAGTTTTCCTATCATGAGGCTACAAAGAGAATTTCCGTTAAGATTATTGACAAGGACACAAATGAAGTTATTAAAGAGATTCCTCCCGAGGAGACTCTTGAAATGATAAGCAAGATGTGGGAACTTGCCGGCATAATGGTTGACGAAAAGAGGTAGCGTATGGCTATTAGATTAAGCGGAATGATATCGGGACTTGATACCGATGCCATAATAAAAGAACTTATGTCTGCACAGTCGTTAAAGAAAACCAAGATTGAGCAGAACAAGGAAAAGCTTGAGTGGAAAAAGGAAAAGTGGGAAGAAATGAACACCAAGATTTATTCCCTCTACACGGAAAAG
Source organism: Lachnospiraceae bacterium (assembly GCA_045578645.1). Lineage (GTDB taxonomy): Bacteria > Bacillota > Clostridia > Lachnospirales > Lachnospiraceae > RUG11977. The sequence goes on along the minus strand of JAZNKQ010000131.1, from coordinate 63,434 downwards.
CTTTCAGAGCTTAAGCTGCAGGGTACGTTTCTTACCAAGAAGGTTTCTTCCTCTGATGAAAGTAAGGTTAAGAGTACTGCGACCACTGCCGTAAACGGTTCCTATTCCTTAAAGATAGAATCACTTGCCGCAGCGCAGTATGTTACCGGAGCGGATATAAGCAGTAAAGAGCTTAAGGGCGATTCAACCCTTATATCTGCAGGAATGCAGAGCGGTTCCGTAATTACGGTTAAGACCGGCAAGAGCCTTGAGAATACCACTTCCATTACGGTTGAGACCGATACCACCGTTTCGGACCTTGTAGAGAAGCTTAAGGGTGCAGGACTGAACGCAAGCTTTGATGCTGCAAACGGGCGCTTTTATATAAGTGCAAAGGACAGCGGTATCGACAATAAATTTACAATCGAATCCAATGCGGACGCGGGTACGGGACTTGAAGTGCTGGGACTCGGTAATATATCGGAGTCCATGGCATTGACCGGTCAGACTGCGGATGATGCATCAGAGATGGCCGTGGTTGCGGCTGCAGATGCCAGAGTACAGTTAAACGGAGCATTAATCGCTTCCGCGGGAAATACCATTACCGCAAACGGACTTACACTTGAGCTTACCGGTGTTACAACGGGAGCAGAGGTAATTAATCTCACCGTTAATAACGACACTGAGGCGGTATATACAAAGATAAAGGATTTCTTTAAGGAATATAATGATCTCCTCAAGGAGATGAACGAGAAATATAATGCAGCATCGGCAAGAGATTACGCGATGCTTACCGATGACGATAAGGAAGCGATGACTGAGGAGCAGATTGAGCTTTGGGAAAACAAGATTAAGGATTCGCTGCTTCGTCGTGATGATACATTGAATTCACTTATTTCAACCATGCGGACAGCCATGCAGAAAACCGTTGAAATAGACGGAAAGACATATTCGCTGGCAACCTTCGGAATCGGAACGGGAGCATACACCGAAAAGGGACTTATACATATTAACGGTAATGAGGATGACGGTGAATATGCTTCAAAGGAGGACCAGCTTAAGAAGGCTCTTAATGAAGACCCTGAGACTGTCGGAAAGGTTTTCTCGGACATTATGTCCGGTCTGTATAAGGATTTGACCGATAAGATGTCTGCAACGAGCATAAGCAGTGCGCTTACCTTCTATAATGACAAGCAGATTCAGAGTCAGATAGATGATTATGAAACTCAGATTGATGACTGGGAGGATCGTCTGCTTGATCTTGAGGACAGATATTATAAGCAGTTTTCCGTTATGGAATCTGCTATGGCGGAGCTGCAGAGTCAGCAGACTTCACTGGGCAATTTAATGGGTATGTAATTTACATTACCCGGAATGGTGAAAAGTGTTAAAAATCATATATTATGATTTTTCGCACGCAAATTTGTGCCTGCGTCCCAAAGTTCGCAGGCTATGGAAAGGGCGAGGTTATTAGTATGGAACGTAATATAGCACTTGCATACAAAAATAATTCAATACAGACAGCATCACCTGCCGAGCTTACACTGATGCTTTATGACGGAGCAATAAAGTTCTGTAATATAGCACTTGGCGCAATTGAAAAGAATGATATTGCAAAGGCGAATACAAATATAATAAAGGCCGAAAAAATCATATGTGAGTTCCGTCGTACACTTGATTTCAAATATCCCGTTGCGAAGGATTTTGATTTGGTATATGATTATATTTACAGACGTCTTATTGATGCAAATATAAAGAAGGACGCTGAAATCCTTGAGGAAGCGCTTAAATATATCCGTGAGATGCGTGACACCTGGAAAGAGGTTATGCAGCTCAACAAATGTAAGACCGGAGCTCCGAAGATACAGTATGTTATTTCGGAGAACAGAAAAGCAGCTTCCGAATAACGGAGGTTAGTGTAAAAATCATATATTAGATTTTTCACACGGCTATTTGTTTCTGGGCGAAAGCAAATAGCTATTGCGATATTCCTCGCGACAGGTCGCTCGGAAATGGGGATTTATATGTCCGGAACAACATACGGTTCGGGAGAGATGAATTCAGTGTATATCGGTATACTGAATGACACCCTGAAAAAGAAAATTAAGGTTCTGCAGCAGCTTACCGTGCAGACGGATAAGCAGGAGAAGCTGCTTTCTGCCGAAGAGCTTGATATTACTCCTTTCGGTGAGGCTATAGAGGAAAAGGGCAGGCTGCTGAAGGTTCTTGAACAGCTTGACGGAGGCTTTTCGGAGGTCTATGCCAGAGTGGCGGAGGAGCTTAAGGGAAATAAGGAGCTCTATAAGGAACAGATTCTGGAAGCACAGTCTCTAATAAAAGAAGCAACGGAGCTTGCCGTAAGGCTTGAGGCTACCGAGAAGCGTAACAGCGTAAGGCTTGCACAGAAGCTGTCGGAAAGTAAGCAGAAAATAAAGGACTTTAAAGTGAGCAGCAGAACTGCGGCAGCTTATTACCGGAACATGACAAATAAGCATCAGCAGGGTGATTCATACTTTCTTGACAAAAAAAAATAAAAAAGATATCAAACGGGTGTTAAGTTATTTAATTATCCGTCCGATATAATTTACAAGTAAAGCAAATCACTTTAGGTGATTCAGACTTAAGGGAGTACGGCCCCGAGAGTCAGTAACTATTAACCCTATACAGGTGGCAAGGATGCTACTTACAATTCAAGGAGGAAAATTATGATAGTACAACACAACATGGCAGCAGCCAATACCAACAGACAGTTAGGTATTACAAACGGAAATTTATCAAAGTCAACAGAGAAGTTATCAAGCGGTTACAGAATTAACCGTGCAGGCGACGACGCAGCAGGTCTTTCTATTTCAGAAAAGATGCGCGGACAGATCAGAGGCTTAGAGCAGGGTTCAACAAATGCTCAGGACGGTATCTCTCTTATCCAGACAGCAGAAGGTGCTTTAAATGAAGTTCATTCAATTCTTCAGAGAATGAGAGAGCTTGCAGTTCAGGGTGCTAACGATACTAACGTTACCGTTGACCGTGAGTCTATCTACGAAGAAATGTCACAGCTTGCTAAGGAAATCAACCGTATCGGTTGTACAACTGAGTTCAACACCATGAAGCTTTTCGCAAGCGAGGATATGGTTTCAGCTATGGCTGAGGATATCGACGGAATGAATTCTAATAACGAGATCGCTAAGACAAGAGCAGCTCAGATTATCACTCTTGCTGATATGGCAAATGCATCTGCAGGTGCTCATGATGAAGCAAACGCATACCTTCAGGTTGGTGCTAACAGTACTCAGACAATCGAGTTCCAGATGGGAACACTTGATGTAACAAAGATTAATTTCCCCGGCTCAGACGATGACGAGGCAGTTAACCTGAGTAGTGAAGACGGTACACTCAGCGTTATTAAGGATGCTCTTGAGGCTGCAGCTGAGTCAACAACCTATATGGCAGAGGTTCATGATTCATTCACAGCTGCTGTAGCTGATATTGATGCTGCAATTACCAACGTTTCTAAGTCAAGATCTTATCTTGGTGCTATCCAGAACAGACTTGAGCATACTATTGCAAATGCTGATAACACAGCAGAGAACTTACAGGCAGCTGAGTCACGTATTCGTGATATCAACATGGCTGAAGAAATGGTTCAGTACTCAAAGGACAGCATTCTTCAGCAGGCTGGTCAGTCAATGCTTGCTCAGGCAAATCAGTCAACTCAGGGCGTTCTGACACTGTTAAGATAATTTATGTAAGTTGTGTTAGAAACATATTAAACGGTGTAACCTCCGGTTACACCGTTTTTTACCTTATGCGATACGAAATAGCGATATTCCTCGCGACAAGTCGCTCAGAAAAGGGGGAGGTAGCATAATGAATGAGTTAAGGGAGAGCATAAATCTGGTAATTGATAAAATCGGCACGGTAACGGATTTGTGCTATGCGCAGAAAAAGGCTGAAGCCAGTGCTGCAATGATGGGATTTACGGAGCTTCTGACGGCACTGTATACTCAGCTTTCGGCAGGGAAGCAGAGAAATGAGAGCTTTTCCTTTAATGAAAAGGAGTTTCTGCTTGTGCTGTCAGATGCAGTGGCTGCAATGGAAGCGGGAGATATGGTTTTGCTTGCAGATAAGCTTGAATATGACCTGCGGGAGCTTCTTGAAGCAGCTGCAGAGAGTGCGGATGTGTAATTAACAGAAAACGAGTGGAGAGTGTGCTATGAAGCCCGATAAAATATATACAATTGAAACCCGCGAAGAAGAAAAGTCTCTGGTTATGGAGTTTGGTGCGGAGGGCAAAAATGCCGTATTCAGATTTAACAGTACCGCAAAACCCACCGTAGAGGCTGAGCGTTTTGCAAAACAGTTTGAAATGCTCCCGATAAAGCGTATTGCGGTTTTATTCGGGCTTGGCAGCGGAATATTTGCCAAAAAGCTTTTGGAAAGGCTTTCGGATGAATCTCTTCTGATAATTTATGAGCCCTGTTCTGCGGTAACAGACTATGTTAAGGAGCATTTTGATATTGCCGGGCTGCTTGGGGATGAGCGGGTTGTTCTTTGTGTAGAGGAGAATGACAGGCTGGCGTTTAAGGAAAGTCTTATAAGCAACGTTGATTATTACAGGCTTGAAAGCATGATAGTGGCAGTACATCCGCGATATGATGAGGCTTTTGCCGAAAGCTACGGCAGGTTTATAGGATATCTGAATGAAAACCGTGAGAGAATTCTTGTAAATAAGAATACTCTTGCACGCTTTAAAAATACTGCGTCCGCAAATGTTATTACAAATTTACATGTTTTAAGGGAGATAAATCTGACCGAAGAGCTTGGGAAGATATTACCGAAGGATGTGCCTGTAATAATTGTTTCGGCAGGTCCTTCTCTTGATAAAAATGTCCGGCTGCTTCGGGAGCTTAAGGGGCATTGCCTGATATTAGCAGTGGATACGGCGGTAAAGTCACTGCTTGAGCGGGACATTCTGCCGGATATTACGATTACGGTGGATGCAGAGAAGCCGAAGGAGCATTATGCCGATATACGAAGCCTTGAGATTCCGATTATAATGGATGGCGAATCAAATCCCGAGATAATAGGAAAACATACGGGAAGAAAGATTTTGTATAACTGTCGTGATTATATGAAGCGGCTTCTTGAAAGCATCGGCAAAGAGGTGCCCTGTGATGTTGCAAGCGGCGGCAGCGTTGCTACTGCGGCATTTGCAATCTGCTATCAGCTTGAAATGAAAACAATAATACTTATCGGGCAGGATCTGGCATATTCAGGGGAGACTACACATGCCGGAGGAGTAGAGTCAAAGGGAATTAATAATGACATCGGATATACGATGGTTGAGGATATATACGGCGGTGAGGTGCGTACAAGGAGTGACTGGACCGGCTATCTTAAATGGTTTGAAAATGCAATCACCGTGATAAAGGATATGAAAAAGGACATCAGCGTGATTGATGCAACCGAGGGCGGAGCGAAAATTCACGGCAGCAGCATTATGACGCTTAAAGAGGCAGCAGACCGCTTTTGTAATTGTGACTATGATTTTTCGAAGGAGCTTAAAGGTCTTTCATATTTACTTAACGAACAGGAGTATAATAAGCTGACTGAGGCTGCAGAGCGTGCAGACAGGGAGCTTTTGGCGGTTCGTGAGAGGGCAGAGGGGGCATCAAAGCTTTGTGATGAGCTGATTTGCAGGGCTGATGCACAGGGTGCCGTAAAAGGAGTAAAGACCGAATTCGAAAGACTGGCTTCGGACAGAAAATTCTGTGAGTCGGCGCTTATGTATCCGCTGATAAATAATTATGCCGTTTCGGATATTGCAGAGGAGGTCGGGAGACTGTATTCCATGCAGGATGCCGGGACAGAGGCAAATAAGCTCAGGCAGCTGCGGCTTGCATTTGATGCGATAGTAAAGGCCTGTGATTATTTCGGACACGGAGGTAGAGAATGAAGATACTCGCAGTTATACCGGCAAGAAGCGGCTCGAAAAGCGTGAAGGATAAGAACATACGGCTTGTAAACGGAAAGCCCATGCTTGCGCATTCGATTGAGCATGCGAAGGCTTCAAAATATATAAACCGCATTATTTTAAGCACCGACAGTGAGCTTTATGCCGGAATCGGTCGGGAATACGGAGCACAGACTCCGTTTTTACGTCCGGCGGAGTATGCAACAGATACCGCAACCGATCTTGAGGTGTTCAGGCACTGTCTTATGTGGCTTAATGAAAAAGAAGGGTATATTCCGGATATTGTTGTGCAGCTGCGTCCGACTTATCCTATACGAAATGCGGTAGTAATAGACGAAATGATTGAAATGCTTATGGAGAATCCGGATGCGGATTCGGTGCGGAGTATAGCGCCTGCCAAGGAAATTGCGTATAAAATGTGGCATTACGGAGAGAACGGCAGAATAACTCCGATAATGAAGGACATACCGGAATGTTACAATATGCCGCGTCAGGAGCTGCCGGAGGTTTTTTATCAGAACGCCTGTGTTGATGTTATGCGTGCATCAACGGTGCTTGAGAAAAACTCTATGACAGGTGATTACATACTCGGCTACAGGATGAGCGAGAATTATGACATTGATACGGAGGACGAGCTTAGAGCCGCAGATTTTATGATGGGCGGAAAGCGCTTCGTGTTTGACATAGACGGGGTAATAGCAAAAATACAGCCGAAGAACGATTATGCACTTTCTGAGCCTGATGAGCAGATGATACGCGCGATTAACAGATTGTACGATGCAGGCAATACAATTGTGCTGAATACGGCAAGAGGCTATGTTACCGGGATTGACTGGACCGAGGTGACGGTTTTACAGCTTAATAAATGGGGACTTAAGTATCATGAGCTTCATTTTGGCAAGCCGAATGCCGATTATTATATTGATGACAAAATGCTTGATATGAACATGATACGGGAGATGGGATAGCCTGTGAATATGACGGACAGATACCTTGATAAACTGAATAGTATGCCGAAGGCAGACGCACATAAGGAGCTGTACCGGATGTGTACGGGCTGTGAGCTTAATCTGGATGAGCCGCAGAGTCTGAACGAGAAGCTCCAGTGGCTTATGGTGAACAGATATGACCGTAATGTCAGCCTCTTTGCGGATAAGCTTGCAGTGAGGGATTATGTGAGAGAATGCGGCTTTCCGGATATTCTTACGGAGCTTTACGGAGTCTTTAGAAATGCTGCGGATATTGATATTAATGGGCTGCCTGAGAGATTTGTACTGAAGGCAAATCATGGCTCGGGTCCCATGTTTTATTCAATCTGTCATGATAAGAGAAGCTACGCAGCGAAGGAGGAGCTTAACAGGCTCGGGAAATCACTGACTCTGGATTTTTCGAGAGTCGGACTCGAATATCACTATAAATATATTGAGCCGATGCTTTTCTGTGAGGAGCTTCTTACGGAAAACGGGAATGAAAAGTCGGAGAGCTTTGTTCCTCCGGTAGATTATAAGTTTTTCTGCTTCGGAGGAAAGGCACGGTATATTAAGGTAATTGACGGACGCGGCAATGGTGTTCATCAGGATTATTATGATACGGATTGGAATTATTGTGAATTCGTAAAGGAAGAGGTCAGCATGTGCGGCGGCATGAAAGCACCCGCAGGGCTGAAGAGAATGGTCGAAATAGCATCAAAGCTTTCGGAGCCGTTTCCGATGGCGAGAGTCGATTTGTATTATGTGAACGGGAGGATTTATTTTGGTGAGATTACGCTGACTCCCGCGACAGGGCTGAACCGGACGGACCGACCGGAAACACTTAGGTACTTTGGAGAGCTGACTGAGCTTGAATATTGGAAACCGGAGCTTCTTTCCTTCAAAAGAAGCACGGAGGTTCAGGATTTTTTGCGCAGCGGACTTGAAGCCGTATCAAAGCAGCTTATGCAGGCAGCTGATAATATTCTTTCAAATGACGATATACTGAATAAGCTTGAGCGAAGCATTGTTAACAAGGTTATGAGTGAGGCCTGCCGCGTTATCTCGGGTGATTTCGATAATGTACTAAAGTGCAGATATCTGACCATTTTGTACAGGATTGCCTTTCGTGAGGATATGTCGCTTGAGGAAGCATGGCAGATTTACTGGAACATTAACAGGACGCTTTTTATCAATCATAATCTTTGCATATATGAGGGCAGCCTTGATATTTTATACAGGCATATTTTCAGCTTTGTGAGGAGTCTTGTGGATTACGAAGGTCTTGAATACAGACCGCAGGCCGAAAGAAATTCGGACATAATTGTAATGTGTACGAGCCAGTTTCTTAAAGAAGGACATGCCCCGACAACAAGGGTGCTCGATTACAGCTATGTTTTTCAAAGGCATTTAGGTAAGAAGGTTATTATAATAAATGATGCGGGAATGCACTATTATGAAAGTCCTGATCTGGAAGGCGTTGTAAGCTTTAATTACTATGAGGAGCACAGCAGCAGGCAGTATATTGAGCATCGCGGCGAGCGCTTTGAATTTCTTCAGGTTGGACTCAGGATGCCGGATATCGGAGTTATTAATGAGCTTGTGAGGATGATATACAGCATTAATCCGCTGTTTGTATATAATATCGGCGGCTCGTGTCTTACTTCTGATTTGTGTACGCCGTTTGTAACAACAGCGTCACTTCCATGCTCCTTTTCGTTTCCGGTTACGGCAGGTCAGTATCTTCTGCTCGGAAGGGAGCTTATGCCCGCGGATAATGAAAGACTGCAGACTCTTATGCCGCACCAGAGTGTAATTGTGACAAACTTTAATTACACCTTCCGGGAAAGTACAAGAGTTTATACAAGGGCTGAATTTAGTATACCGGAGGATGCGTTTGTAATATCAGTTGTGGGAAACAGGCTTGATGACGAGATAAATGAGGATTTTGTAATGCTGCTTAACGGTATTCTTGCAGCGGATAAAACAATCTGTGTAGCTCTCGTGGGAGAAATGAGGCAGCAGGCAAGGATTATTGACGGTATTGATGAAGGCTCACGAAAACGGCTGTTTTTTACAGGCGGACTGAAGGATGCATCTGAATTTATAAGGCTTACGGACTTGAATATTAATCCTGACCGCAGCGGAGGCGGACGAGCTGCCTTTGAAGCATATTATTACGGGATTCCGACGGTTTCACTGCGAAAGGGCGATGCGTACCACGCAGGCGGAAGTGAGTTCGGTGCCGATGATTACGGGGATTATCTGAGAATAGTAACAAGATATGTGCAGGATGATGAATTTTACGGGATTATGAGGCAGAAGGCGAAAGCACGTGCCGGATATCTCGGAGATATGACAGGTACACAAAGAAGACTTCTGGAGAAAATTATATCCGGAATGGCTTCGGAACGGAGGCGGGTATGAGTAACAATTTGTTTGAGCGACTGTTTATTTTTGAAATGGCAAACAGTCATCAGGGCAGTGTTGACCATGGACTTGATATTATAAAGGAAATGGGAAAAATAGCCCGGAAGCATAATATCAGGGCTGCGGTAAAGCTTCAGTACAGGAATCTTGATACCTTTGTTCATCCGGATTTTAAGGACAGAACCGATGTTAAGCATATTCCGCGCTTTATGGGAACAAGACTGACACCGGTGCAGTTTGGCGTTCTGGTCGATGCAATCCGCGAGGAAGGTATGATTGCAATGAGCACTCCGTTTGATGAGGATGGAGTTGATTTGTGTATGGATCAGGGGCTTGATATCATAAAGATTGCAAGCTGCAGCTCAATGGACTGGCCGCTCATGGAAAAGGCAGCGTCGACTCATAAGCCTCTTATTGTTTCAACCGGAGGAAAAAGCCTTTCCGATATCGATAAGATTTATAATTTCTTAACCCATAAGGGTGTAAGCTTTGCGTTTCTTCACTGTGTGGCAGAGTATCCCGCACCTGCAAACCAGCTGCAGCTTGATTTCATTGAGAGAATGAGGAAGAGGTATCCCGAGGTGACTATCGGTTATTCGGGTCATGAGGAGCCCGAGGATACGGTTACGGCAATGCTTGCAGTGGCAAAGGGAGCAAGGATTCTTGAGAGGCATGTCGGTCTGCCTACCGATACAATAAAGCTTAATGCGTATTCCATGAATCCGCTGCAGGCAGATAACTGGGTAAAAGCGGCGCTTTCGGCAGAGCTTATGTGCACCTGCAGGAAGGAGCATAATGAAAAGCATGTCAGTCAGGAGGAGATAGATTCTCTACGCTCGCTTATGCGTGGTGTGTATGCAAAGCGTGATATCAGTGAAGGAGATGTTCTTACCGCAGAGGATGTGTTTTTTGCAATGCCCTGTCAGGAGCGGCAGCTTACAAGCGGTGAATTTACCGTGGGTGCCGTGGCAACGAGAAGCTATAGGGCTAATGAGCCGCTGTATGAGAAGAAGAAGCTTACGGACATAAATATTATGCGAAGCGTAATACATGATGCCAAGGGTATGCTTTTTGAGGCAGGGATTGCGCTCGGAAACGAGTTTGACGTTGAGCTTTCGCATCACTACGGAATGCAGCATTTCAGACAGTTTGGCGCAATCATTATAAGCATAGTAAACCGTGAGTATTGCAAGAAGCTTATTATAGTGCTGCCGGGGCAGAAAAATCCCGTACATCTGCATAAGCTGAAGGAGGAGACCTTCCAGGTGCTTTACGGTGATTTGCGGGTTGAGCTTGAGGGCAGGGAGCATGTTATGAAGCCGGGAGACACAAAGACGGTTCTTCGCGGTGAAAAGCATTCCTTTACTTCGACGGGCGGGGCTATATTTGAGGAGATATCAACCACGCATATCCGTAATGATTCATATTATGAGGACCCTAAGATAAGTGCGCTTGATCCGCTTGAAAGAAAGTCCATACTTCGTGATTGGTAAATAAAAACGAACACGATGCGTGTATTTGAGGCAAAATGTAAGCAAAGGCTGCCGAAATATTGAAATTGAATTTGGCTGAGTTTATACTAATGGCATACCCGATACGAAAACAGAAAAAGTTTAAAATAGCTGTTAAGAAATAGGGAAGGGATGCCGATATTATTATCAGATAATACGTTACATGTCGTTATATCTTATGTAACTATTATACGTGATTGCTTTACTGAATTGAGAAATGCGGCTGTGTACCTTATGCCGCGCGTATCCGGGTATCAGCAAGTAAGAGGAGGGAACCGTACACCCGCTTCGGTTACAGATTGGTACTGTCTCAGATGTTTATGTTCAGGGAAGGACATAAGCAGGATTAAAACACAAGGAGGTATTATATGAAAAAATTTATTAAAAATCTGTTTTTAGTAATGGCTTTTGCTGTTATCGCAGCTTTTGCTGCTAACGCAGAGGAAGTACATGCTGAGGACGCAGCAACAGGTTCAGCGATTACCGCAACTGCTAAGCCTGCTGAGGTTGCATCAGGTACAGCTATCTGGTATAACGCAGCTACAGACTCTGTAGAGGTAGTTGATGTAAGTAATGATGGTAAGTCAGGTTCTTCTGATATCGTTTATCAGATATTCGTATTAAAGGAAGCAACCGGCAATACTATTAAGAAGGGCGCTAAGGCTAAGTACACTCTTTCAAAGGGTGAGTCAAAGACCATGAAGGAGCTCGGCTTTAGTTCAACAACTAAGGATGCTTATTTCTTCTATACTGTAACTGATCTCAGTGCAGATAAGGATACTACTGCTGTTAAGGCTAATCTTATTGTTACAAAGCAGAAGGCTAAGTCACTTAAGGTTACTATCAACTATGCAGCAGCAGGTATCGGTAAGGATGGCGTAACAGTGCTCGTACCGGCAGCAACCGGTTACGATAAGAAGGCTGTCAGCATTGATGTTGAGTGGAGTTCTGATAACGGAACTACATGGAATCCCGCGTCAAAGTTTGATGGCAAGGCTCTCAATACCATGCTTAATTCAGGCGAGAAGTATAAGCTTCTGATAAGAGAAATCGGTAAAAATGGTGTTGTAGATGCCGCAAGAACCGGTAAGCCTGCAAAGGTAACCCTTGCAAAGATTGCTAAGGCTCCGAAGATTAAGGTTGATGTTAAAAAGTCAACTCTTAGTGTTAAGAACGGCTATGATATTACGCTTGCAACCGTATCAGGTGAAGCTGTTACTTATGATCTTTCAAAGTGCATGACACTTCTTCCTTACTACAAGACAGCAAAGAGAACAAGCGAGAATATCTTAACTTCTAATTTTGTTCCCGCTGATAAGAAGGCTACCGGTGCGCTTGAGGCAAACAGTGTTTCCTTCACATCAACAAAGCTTAAGGCTTTATCAGTTGAGGCCGCTGTTACGTTAGTTGGTTCTGATCTTACTAAGGATACTGTTCTTGCTGTAAGAAAGTCTGCAACTAACAAGAAGCCTGCAAGCCTTTTCTTTACACTTACGATAAAGGCACAGGCAGCAGCTCCGTTTGTTGCAACTGAAACAAGTCTTGACGGCGATAACTTAATCTGTGTGGCAGATGCAAAGGGTTATTTAGTAGTTCCTGGCTTATATCCTGCAGGTACTTATGTAATTAAGGAAGGCGCTATCGAGCCTGCAAATGATAAGGCTGTTACCGATACCGCATCAGTTCTTAAGTATGAGTATATCATCGTAAAGGAAGCTGATATTAGTACTCTTGATTATGCCTCTACTTCATGGAAGTCTCTTAAGGCAGGCGGAAAGCTTAAGTCAACAGCATCTACAAAGTATACTGTTGTTGTTAACGGTACTGCAACAAAGAAGACAGCTGCTTTAACAGACACAGGCGCAGTTCTCTTAATCCGTAGAGCAGGTGTTAAGTCTACAAGCGGTTGTGACGCAGTTCTTGCATCAAAGCATGTGGTTACAAGTGTTGCAAAGGGTTCAAGCGGAGCATATGAGTGGAGTGTAAAGGACCAGAAGGGTATAACAGGAACTGCATATAAGCTCAATCTCTGGGAACTTGATGATAACAGCAAGTATGTATGTACCTCAAGCGAAGTTGTTTATGTTGCTTCTGCAGGAGCTGTTAAGGTTGAAATTCCTGAGGGAATGGCTATTGATACTACTAAGTCAAAGATTACTTCAGGTACAATAACAGCAACCGGCTTTACTCTTAATAAGACTGGAAAGACTGTAGTTGATATTTACTTCAAGAAGGCAGACGCTGCAGCAACAACATCACCTACACCTACAACATCACCTACACCCACAGAGAAGGTTGAGCCTACAGGTGGTGCAGATGGTGATGAGACTCAGGAATAATAAGTTTTGCAGGTAATACAGAGATTAATTATCTGATGAATTGAACTATTGTAACATTAACAGAAGAGTCCGGCTTTGGCCGGATTCTTCTTGTTAATAGAAAGACCGTTTGTTTATAGAAGAATATAAGATTTCGGAATGGAGAGTATGAAAAAGGTTAGAATTGATATTGAAGGTATTCCGGCAATAATCTGGGGAGAGAAGTCGGATAAGGTTTACCTGTGTGTACACGGTAAGATGTCATCAAAGGAGGCGGGCGGGTATATTGCAGAAACAGCAGTAGAACGCGGTTATCAGGTAATAAGCTTTGATTTGCCGGAGCACGGTGAGCGAAGGAATGAGGGCAGACGCTGTGATATATGGAATGGCATGCAGGATCTCAAAATAATAGGTGATTATGTTTTTGACAATTGGAGAGAGGTATATCTGTTTGCGTGCAGTCTTGGGGCATATTTCAGTCTTCATACATACAATGGACGAAGCTTTAAGAAATGTCTGTTTCAGTCGCCGATGCTTGATATGGAATATATGATTGAACAGATGATGAAGTGGTTTGACGTATCAAAGGAGCGTCTGGAGAGAGAAAAAGAGATAGATACCCCGATAGATATAATGACATGGGATTATTATCGGTATGTCAGGGAGCATCCGGTTACAGACTGGAATATTGAGACGAGTATATTATACGGAGGAAGGGATAACTTCCAGTCACGTGAGATTGTTGAAAGCTTTGCCGCAAGGTTCGGCTGTAAGCTGACTGTAGCTGAGAACAGCGAGCATCCGTTTATGGACAAAGGAGATGCAAAAATCGTCAGGAAATGGCTTTGTGATAATATTATATAAAACAAAAAGGTGTCCCCAAAGCTTATCTTTAAGGCTTTGGGGACATTATCTTTAGTGCTTTTCAATTAATCGGCTTTTGCTTAATATGCAACAACTTCGAATTCATATCCGGCAAATAATTCAATATAGAAATCAATCTGTTCCTCAGGTACATTGACTGTTGTAAGACTGTCGCAGAAATCAAAGGCATCATCACTTATGTAAGTAAGACTTTTCGGAAGTGTGATTTCCGAAAGACTGAGGCAGTCATAAAATGCTCTTTCATCAACTGATTCTATGGAATCAGGAAGTGTAATATTGCTTAACGATTCACAGTACCAGAAAGCTTCGATACCGATGCTTTGCAGTGAATCGGGAAGAATTACCGCTTCCAGTGCATCACAGCCTGAGAAAAGTTCATCGGAGACAGATGTCAGTCCGTTAGGTAATTTGATTTCTTTGAGAGAAAGACAGTCATAAAATGCTCCGCATCCGATAGAGGTCACTGAATTTGGAATTTCTATATCTGTAAGTGAAGAGCAGGCATTAAATGCATATTCACCGATGGTGGTAAGGGAAGCGGGTAATTTTATTGAGGTAATACCCTCGCAGCTGTCAAATGCGTAATCTCCGATAGAGGTTATGGTATCGGGCAGGATGATTTCGGCTGCTTCATAGAAACAGTAAAACGCTTCGGCTTCAATTGTTGTTACGGGATAAGTTTTATCCAGATATGTTACTTCGCTCAGTATATTGTAGGATGAAAGGGTATCATCGGAGAAGAATGTATATACTACCGAAGCATGGTCATCATAAAGTGCGTAGCATAATCCATCATAGAGAAGCATGGGGTAGTAGGCATCACCGATTTCAATCTCGCCCTGATAACCTTCTTCGCCGTATTCCTCCTCGGTTGCATCAAACTCGTCGGGATGATAGTAATCATCCTCTGCAGGAGAAGGTGATTCCTGATTCGGAGTCGGTGTATCGGGTGAATCAATTATTGAAAGATTGGGAGTTACCTCTGTATTTGTTGACGAACTGTCATTGCATGCCGTTAACAGCATAAGGAGTGAAACCAGCATTACGGCAATGCTTTTAGCTCTTGATTTTCTTTTCATTCTCATATATGCCTCCTTGCATAGATTCATAATATATTATATATCGGCAATTATCATAAAAACTTTAGCCTTTGCTTTGCCACTTTACGAAAGCAGGACACAGAGTTATAATTAGTTGAAGAAAGATTTTTGCACGGCTGTTTGTTTCTTGAGCGAGATCGAATAGTCATTGCGATATTCCTCGCGACAAGTCGCTCAGAAATGGAGGAGTAAAATGATTTATAAATATATAAAAAAATATATACCGGTAGTGCTGATTTTCTCGGCTGTGATACTATGTGTTCTGACTGTAAGCGGTAATGAACCGGCTATGGCATCTGAGGTGACAGGGACTCCTACAGTAACCGTGAGTCCTACGGTTACGCAGGCACCGTCGGCAAGCCCTACAGTGACCGTGACACCTTCCGTCACTGTGACGCCGTCCGTAACACCGTCTCCGACACCTGCACCGTCAACAGAGGGAATAGGCACGACATACATATTATATGAGACCGAGGAGATTGAAGTAACGGCAACAAAGCCGGTTTACTATGCGGTTCTTAAAAAGGATACGGATAAAGCCGCGAAGCCCGCTGATATGATTCCGGCTGCATCTGCGGGAGCGAATAAATACCTGATTGATTTTTCAACTTTGTCAGCAAGTAAAAAATGCTATATAGGTATTGCCACTTCTCTGGTAACCAACTCATCGGGGCTGATTGATGTAATTCCCATTACTATTAAGCAGAATCAGAAGAAGGTTGTCTTTAATATTAACTGGGCAGCTGAGGGGGCAGCGGCGAGTGGTACCGGTGTATTTGAGAGCATCGTTGTTACGGACAGTGATAATAAAATAACAACCTATAGGGCGACAAAAGGCGGAGCGGATACGGGGCTTCTTTCGTCAATTTCAATACAGTGGCGAAAGGGCGCTAACGGAGCCTGGAGCAGCATCAGTCAGCTGTCTCCTGCAAAATGGGCAAGCATGAAGGCCTCCGGTGCAATTGTATATTTCCGTCTTGCTGCAAAGAATCAGACAGCCTCTGCCGCAGGTCAGCGCTACAGCAAGGAGGTCAAGATAAAGCTGGCGATTACAAAGGCACCGTCGGCAAAGGTTGATGTAAGCAGAATGACGGTCTCCTTCAAAAACGGAATGCAGTTTCGCGTTGCGGGAACGGAAAAATGGTATACGCTTCTTCCGTATTCGGCTAAGAGCAGTGTGGCGGTAGCTCTGCGTGATAAAGCGAAAACGAATGCGTTTGATCCCTTTACCGAGAATACGAGTAAAAAGGTAGGCTATTTACTGCTTGACGAGCTGTATGCGATTACGGGAAGCGATAACAGTAAAGACATTACGCTTGAATACAGGATTGCAGCCACACAGAAAAAATCTGCATCACGTGTTGCAACCCTGACTATACCTGCCAAGGCAGCCGCACCGTCGGCAGCAGTGGTGACAGAGGGTGAGAAATACAAGGTAACAAAGCTTGATAAGGCTGCAACCGATACTGCGGCAAATGCTTCATTTGAATTCTGTATTGTTAATTCAACGGACCTTACAGCAAAAAAAATCGATTATGCAACGCTTAAGTGGTCTTCTGTTAAGCTTAATTCGACTCTTATGAATACCGTAAAGTCAACCTATACACTGACCGACGGAGTAAGAAGAACTGTTAAGTTCACAGATGCGGGTGCGACTATGCTGATAAGAAGAAAGGGAGTCAGCGGAGGGGCGAAGAAGACTCTGGTTCTTGCCTCCGATTTCTGTGCAATAGAAATAGCAAAGATAACAAAGGCGACACCGACACCGTCGGTAACAGCATCGCCAACACCGTCGGTAACAGCGACACCGTCAGCAGCAGTATCTCCGACAGTGACAGTATCACCGTCACCGTGATGACGTTATGCTGTGCATGCGGTATGGATATCGATTAATACAAATGGAAAAGAGGGTAGTCTGATGCTCACTTATGTGGCTCAGATACCCTCTGATTTGTTTTATGGAAATTATTTTAGTTTTCGCACAGCCTTTTGCTATTTTGCAGTCTTTGGCATGGTGTTAAGCGTGCTTTGCTGCTGTGATCTTATAATTGTGTTTATTGCAAGTCCTAAACCTATCAGACACCAGAAAAGCGGTGCAACCGTTATAATTGAGTCATTAATAATACCTACAACCATATATCCGAAGCTTCCGCTGAGTATTCCGATACCGGTGAAAACAGAAAGCGAATTCTTTTCCGTTTTCATATACAGAACCAGACTGCTGAAGAAATACATGGCATAGAATGCAAGGAATGCAATCAGTGAAACAACACCGGTCTGTACGCCTATCTGGAGATACATGTTATGAGGTCTTGTAATAATCATGTTTTCATAGCCTGAGTTGTAGGCGCTTACAAAATCCCAGTTGGGGAATTCAAAAATAAAGGTATCGGGACCGGAGCCAAGGAGAATATTGTCCTTAAGGAGCGGGATTGTTTTCTCCCAGAGATATCCTCTGCCGCTGGCAAATCTGGCGTAGCCGGATAAGGGCTCAAAGCTTTCAGACTGCTCAAGCTTAATCCATTTTCCGAAATTGGTAAAGTAATGGTAGGTTCCGTTATGCTGTGCGAAGTGCCAGCGTGTTCCGTCGATAATAAGCTCAAAGCCGACGGTATTGTCGGGGAATACTGCGGGTGAGACAGTGATTCCTTCAAACCTTTCGTCAGTAATTTTAAGGCTGCCGTTTTCATTGGAAGTACAGGCAATATATTTATTGTCTGCATCAAGCGGACTTATTGTAAAGGTTGAATCCTCCGGATTAAAGTTAAAATACACCTTTAAATCGTTTCCTTTATATGAAACCGTGACCTCGGCATCATTTGTATATATCGCGCTGATATTCGGTGTCTTTTTCTGAATATCAAATGCAGAGGTTATTTTTTTCAGGAGTGCACCTGATGAAGAAGCATTCATTACAATGAAAATTACGGCAATAAGAGCCACAACCGACACAGCGGGAATCCAATGCTTTATAAGCAGCTTATTAAATACTACTGCCAGAAGTACAAGCGAAGCGATAACTCCGATGAAGCCTGCACGTGACTGTGAACCGACAAGAGTGACTATCAGGGCGGCATACATAACCGCATAAAGTGCCTTCATCCATTTGTTTGCCGTAGTGAATACAAGCATTATGAATATCGGGGAAAGCAGTGATACATAGGAGCCGACATAGTTTGGATTATAAAGTGAAAGATAAACCCTGCCGAGCTCGAAGGTGAATGAAAGTCCTCCGTCCTGCAGATAAACGGAAGGAGCAATCAGACTGCTGCCGAGCTTGGTACGATAGAAATCGACCTTTAATGCCTGTGAAAGACCAAGAAGAAGCATTACTATCGTACTGATAAGTAAAACATTTAAGAGGAAACGAAGATCCTTTTCACTGTTAACAAACTGTGCGGTGTAATAGGTAATGAGACAGTAGCCGAGAAGCACCCATACCGATTCAAACTGATTGTAGCTTCCGCTGAAACTGAAGGCTGCATAATCCGAGAAGATTGCCGAAAGCAGTGCCAGAAGCCCGTAGAGTGCAAGCGGGAAAAACAGCTTTGAGAAGCTTATCTCGCGGCGCGCGGCAATCAGCTTGTACGCAAGAATAAATGCGATAACGGCAGAAAGCCCGATAAAGGCCGCAGCCTTGTAGTAAAGGAAAATATCTATTGATTCAGGGGTATTAGAGAAGAAATCATAATTCTCAAGCCCCGTCTTAAACTGCTTAAGATATACTATATGCGGTATTATTCCGAGTACGATTGCAATCGGAATAAGTAAATAATTAAAGCCGCCTTTTGAATGTGACGAATATGCTGTGTTCTTTTTTGACATTGTTTCCTCCGATACCTTTAGTCGCGCCAGTAACTGATAACGCTAAAAGTTATTATATAATATAATAAGAATTTATCAATGATTTTTTAAGACGTTCTGTCTTGAAATGACCTATGCGATGCGATAAAATTAGATATCCTCTATAAGGAGAGTTAATTGATGAAAGGTATTATTCTTGCGGGCGGATCAGGCACCAGACTTTATCCGCTGACAATGGTTACATCAAAGCAGCTGCTTCCGGTATATGATAAGCCCATGATTTTCTATCCGCTTTCGGTGCTTATGCTTGCCGGTATACGAGATATAATGATTATTTCGACTCCTAATGATTTACCTAATTTTAAAAGGCTTTTCGGTGACGGAAATGATATCGGAATAAGGCTGTCATATGCAGAGCAGCCGTCGCCGGACGGGCTGGCTCAGGCTTTTATTATCGCAGAAGAGTTTATTGCGGGCGATAATTGCGCGATGATTCTCGGAGATAATATTTTCTACGGAAACGGACTTAAGGAGCATTTGAGACGTGCGGTGTCCAAAATTGAGGCGCACGGCGGGGCTGAGGTGTTCGGGTATTATGTTGAAGACCCGGGGCGCTTTGGTGTCGTAGAGTTTGACAGCAGCGGAAGGGCAGTTTCGATTGAGGAAAAGCCTGAAATACCGAAATCCAATTATTGTGTGACCGGTTTATATTTTTATGACGGAAGGGCAAGCAGCTTTGCAAAGAGCCTGAAGCCGTCGGCGCGGGGCGAGCTTGAAATAACGGACCTTAACAGTATGTATCTTGAGAGGGATGAGCTTACGGTTACAACACTCGGAAGAGGATATGCATGGATGGATGCCGGTACCATTGAGGCTCTCGCCGGGGCATCTGAATTTGTTCGCGTGATAGAGGAAAAGCAGGGAACGGAGATAGCCGCGGTTGAAGAAATCGCATATACAAACGGCTGGATAGATAAAGAGATACTGACAAGGCGCGCCGCTTTGTACGGTAAATCCCTGTACGGCAGACATTTGCAAAAGGTTGCCGATGGAAAAATACTTTATTAAGGAGTGAAACGAGATAGCTATGTATAATGTGAAAACGTATTTTGATAATGTTGTTAATGAGGAAATAGCAGCAAATCGCCTTGCAGGGGCCAATGTTATGGTGGTGCGTGAGGGAAAGGAGCTGTTTTTTGAATCCTACGGAATGGCTGATGTTGAGAATGGCAGGATAATGAAGCGTGATGCGGTATTCAGAATGTTTTCAATGAGTAAGCCCGTAACCGCAGCTGCGGCAATGCTGCTTCTTGAGCGTGGTGTTCTTGATTTATATACGCCGGTTTCGCGATATCTTCCGGGCTTTAAAAATCAGATTGTATCAAAAAACGGGATGACCGAGCCTGCAGTAAGGGAAGTTACGGTAAGGGATCTTCTCAATATGACATCCGGTATAGCATATCCCGGTGATGATTCCGACGCAGCAAGGAGTGTTGCGAAGGTATTTGCGGAGAATTTTGAGCGTATAAGGAATACAGGCGAAACAAGAACCGTTGAGCTCTGCAACGCACTTGGTGCATGCCCTCTGGCCTTCCAGCCCGGTGAGAGATGGATGTACGGTTTTTCTGCGGACATTCTCGGGGCTGTTGTTGAGGTTGCGTCAGGCAGACCGCTCGGAAAATTCTTAAAGGAAGAATTCTTTATTCCGCTTGAGATGAATAATACAGGCTTTACTATGTCGGGCGATATGAGGGAAAGACTTGCACAGACCTATGAGGTGGTTAACGGGGAGCGCATAATTCCGTTTGGCGGTTCGAATCTCGGAATAGACACCTATCCTGATGTGCCTACCTTTGAGTCGGGCGGAGCAGGCTTGCTTTCGACAATTGATGATTATTCGCATTTTGCTATGATGCTTGCAAACGGAGGCACCTATAAGGGCAAGAGAATACTCGGAAAGCAGACGGTTGACTTTATGCGGACAAATGCTTTAAGCGGAGCACAGATAAGCCTTATTGACTGGGAATCAATGCGTGGCTATGGCTACGGGAATCTGATGCGTGTTCTTGTTAATAAGTCGGAGGCGGCATCAAATGCCACTATCGGAGAGTTTGGCTGGGACGGCTGGATGGGAACCTATTTCATTGCCGATCCCGTAAACAAATCAGCTCTTATCTGTCTGATACAGCGTATTAATGCACCGTCGGATGAATTTATCAGAAAGCTCAGAGCTGTTTATTACGGAATGCTTGAGTAATTGCAATAAAAGCAGGGGGATATATTGCTATGAAGCTTATAGAAACGGAGCTTAAGGATGTATATATTATTGAGCCGAAGTTTATTGCCGACAGCAGGGGCTGGTTTGAGGAAAGCTGGTCAAAGCGTGATATGGAGGAAGCGGGACTGTTCTATGATTTTGTTCAGGACAACCACTCTTATTCAAAGGAAAGAGGGACACTTCGCGGACTGCATTTTCAAAGGGGTGATGCGGCACAGGCAAAGCTTGTAAGATGCGTAAGGGGAGAAATTCTTGATGTTGTCGTTGATTTAAGAAAATCGTCGCCCTCCTATAAAAAGTGGATTTCGGTGGTTTTGTCGGAAGAAAATAAGCGTGAGCTTATGATTCCGAGAGGCTTTGCACACGGCTTTGTTACGCTCAGTGAGGATGTCGAGTTCCTTTACCGGGTGGATAACTACTATAATCCGGGGGCTGAAGCAGGAATCAGATACAATGACCCTGAGCTAAATATTGATTGGGGAATCGACAATCCCATACTGTCGCAAAAGGATACGGTTGCACCGTATCTGAGTGATTACGGTGTGCTTTTTGAATAAGCGGCAGGTTTATACGGAGAAATGAGGAGAGAAGAGTTTATGTACGATTATCTTATTGTCGGTGCCGGGCTTTACGGAGCTGTTACGGCACATGAATTGACGAAAAGGGGTAAGAAATGCCTCGTGATTGATAAAAGACCGCATATAGCGGGAAATATATATACAAGGGAAGAGGACGGAATACAGGTGCATGAATACGGTGCCCATATTTTCCATACCTCGGACAAGGAGATATGGGATTATGTGAACCGGTTTGCAGAGTTTAACAACTATATTAATTCACCTGTAGCATGCTATAAGGACGAGCTGTATAATCTTCCTTTTAATATGAATACCTTCAGTAAGCTTTGGGGTGTAAAAACTCCTGCCGAGGCAAAGGAGCGCATTGCGGAGCAGATAGCGGACCTTAATATTACCGAGCCGGAGAATCTCGAGGAACAGGCATTATCTTTGGTAGGCAGGGATGTATATGAGAAGCTTGTTAAGGGCTATACAGAGAAGCAGTGGGGGCGTGACTGCCGTGAGCTTCCGGCATTTATCATTAAGCGTCTTCCGCTCCGTTTTACCTTTGATAATAATTACTTTAATGACAGGTATCAGGGAATTCCCGTAGGCGGATACACTGCAATAGTCGAGAAGCTTTTAGCGGGTGTTGAAGTCAGACTTAATACTGATTATTTTGATGTCAGGGACAGCCTTACCGCAAAGAATACAATATATACGGGAATGATTGATGAGTTTTTCAATTACAGCGAGGGTGTTCTTGAATACCGTTCACTGCGGTTTGAAAAGGAAAAGCTTGAGGAAGAGAATTATCAGGGCTGTGCCGTTGTTAACTATACGGAGAGAGATGTACCGTATACCAGAATTATCGAGCATAAGCATTTTGAATACGGCAGACAGCCGGTGACAATCATTACACGTGAGTACCCTGCGGAATGGAAGCAGGGTGATGAGCCCTATTACCCGATAAATGACGAACGTAATACGGAGCTTTATAATAAATATGCAGAGCTGGCAGCAAAGGAGAGCCGGGTTCATTTCGGCGGAAGACTCGGAGCGTACAAATACTATGATATGGATAAGGTAATTGCTGCAGCGCTTAAGGATGTAAAGGAAATGGAGCTGTGATGGAGCCGGATTTAGAAAAGGACGAATATGCCGTAAGGGCAATGAACTATTTTAAAGAGGGGTATAACTGCTCCCAGTCTGTTGTACTTGCATTTTCGCCGCTTATAGGCATTGAAGCTGACCGTCTTTTGCGACTTGCATCCTCCTTTGGCGGGGGCTTTGCAAGGATGAGAGAGGTTTGCGGAGCCGTCAGCGGAATGAGTATCGTTATCGGTGCGCTCTACGGATACTCAAATCCAAAGGATAAGAGTGCCAAGACTGAGCATTATGCCAGAATACAGCAGGTCATCCGGGAGTTTGCCGGACTGACGGGCTCAATGCTGTGCCATGAAATGCTTGGCTTCGGAAAGGGCGGAGAAACGCATGTGCCCGAAGACCGGACGGCAGAATACTATAAGAAACGGCCGTGTGTAAAGGTTATCGGAATTGCAGCAGCAATTACGGCAGCGTATATCAGGGAAAACCCTCCGGAAGATGAGACGATTTAGTTATTTTGATTTATTTATTCTATGGACATTAGGGTCGGGGCATGATAATCTAAGGATAGAAAATTTTACAGACCGGGAGGATAAATAATGAGTGACAAAAGCTTTTTATATTCGGATACGGATCAGCAGGTAAAAAAGATAAATCACTTTATTTTGTTCGGAACTGCAATTTATGACATCCTGATTTTTATCATCGTGTTATTTTCGGCAGAAAGGGATGCTCTCGGAACCGGATTTGTTATTGCGCTCGGAGGAATTATGCTTGCCTTCTGGGCAGCAGTCTTTTTATGCTATCATAAGGATAATTACAGCCGCATAATGCGCTACATCGTTCTGACCAGCATGAGTGTGCTGACAGTAATTATTGCATATTGCTTTGATGCATATTATATGAGAATACTTATTGCATCGGCGTTTATTGCGTGCGTTATGTATTTTGATCTTAAGTTCCTTGCAATTTCTTCAGTTTGTATAGCCATATTAAACTGGATTATGAATATTATAGTACATATGACAAGAGGATACGCAGCAATTCCCTTGTCTGATGAGCTGTATGCTTCCATGACAATTACAATGATGATGTTTGTTGTTTTTTATACCGGACTTGTGGCGAAGAAGTTCAATTCTGATTCTGTAGGAAAGGCTTCTTTTGAGAGCAGCATGCAGCAGACCATGGTAAACGATGTAATGGGAATTGCGTCGGAGGTACGTTCGGGAACCGAAAAGGCGATGGATATGGTGAATACACTTAAAACCTCCTCTGAAACCGTAAAGCAGCTTGTCAGCGATATAAGTGAGAGTACGGGGCTGACCGCTGAGAACATTCAGACCCAGACCATTATGACCCAGAGCATCCAGGATAATATTGAGCAGACAGTGACACGTGCGGAGCATATGGTTAAGCTTGCTGAGCAGTCCGGAAAGCTTAATAAGGAAAACCAGTCTATGATGAATCACCTGATGGCGGAAAGTGAGATTCTTAAGGAAACAAATGATCAGGTTATTACATCGATGGCAAGACTTCAGGAGAATGTCACAAATGCAAGGGATATTATTATGACAATCCTTAATATTTCAGCGCAGACGAAGCTTTTGGCGCTTAATGCTTCAATTGAGTCAGCGCGTGCCGGAGAAGCAGGAAAGGGTTTTGCGGTTGTTGCCGATGAAATACGTCAGTTATCGGAAAAGACAAGGATTGAAACGGAGAATATTTCAGCCATACTGAATGAGCTCAGTAAAAATGCCGATGCAACTGCCGGTGCCGTTGATAATTCATCAGAGGCAATGGGCAAGCAGGAGAAGATTATTGTGGAGGCTGTAAAGAAGTTTGAGGAAATGAACCGCAACGTTACGGAGCTCAGCACAGATATCGGCGAGATAGATAACATGATAGAAAACCTTGCAAATGCCAATAACCAGATTGTGGAGAACATTGTGCAGTTAAGTGCCACAACGCAGCAGGTTACGGCATCCTCGCAGCAGTCGGTTGAGACAACCGAGCAGAACTGGGAGAATTCACAGGCCGCGCAGAATATATTATCGCATGTGATGGAGGTGTCATACCGAATGGACAAATATCTTACAGATGATAAGAAAGCGCAGTCATGAAAAAGTGTAATGCGGAAGAATAATAAAGCAAAAGAGTAGCAAAAGAGGGTTTTTCAAAATCGGAAACGATTTGAAAATACCCTCTTTTTAAGCAGGCGACGGGAATCGAACCCGCCTCCTAAGCTTGGGAAGCTTATATTCTACCGATGAACTACGCCTGCATATTTCGTATTCTAATACAACTGTTTCGGGTTTTCAAGAGTAAATTAAGGAGTATAAAGGGGCATATAAAAACAGAGCAGTTTTTGGCACATTAATCAGAGGTTTTATAACCCTGCTCAAATTGACTTTTCATAATAAGTAAACTATAATAACGGTGGCTGTTTGCTTCCGGGCGAAAGCAAATAGCCGTTGCGATATTCCTCGCGACAAGTCGCTCAGAGATGGGGATTGACATGCAGACATTAGTAAACGGATTAAAGATAAATTATGAATATGTGAACAATCATCCGCAGCAGGATACGCTTGTTGTATTGCTGCACGGCTGGGGCTGTAATGCGGCACTTTACAGGGGAATTATAGATACCGTGGCTGCGGCATATCCGGTACTGGCTCCCGATTTACCCGGGTTCGGCGGAAGCGATGAGCCGAAGGAGCCCTGGGATGCGGATAAATTTGCGGATTTTGTGCTTGATTTTCTAAAGGAATTTAAATTTGGGAAAATGATTTTCATCGGGCATTCAAACGGAGGAAGAATTATTATTAAGCTTATGACCGAGCGAAAGCTTCCCTTTGAGGTTCCAAAGATAATTTTAATTGACTCTGCGGGAATAAGAGCAAAGCTTTCAAAAAAAGCGAAGCGAAGACAGCGACTGTTCAAAATCGGAAAGCGTATATATTCAACAGGAATCATGAAAAAGCTTTCACCTGACGGTCTTGAGCGCTGGAGGAAAAAATTCGGGTCGGCAGACTATAATTCAGCCTCCCCGGTTATGCGCCGGACGCTTGTAAAGCTTGTCAATGAAGACCAGACGGATAAGCTTTCCATGATAAAGGCAGAGACCTTACTTATATGGGGAGATAAGGATACGGCTACTCCCATATCGGATGCAGAACTTATGGAAAAGCTGATACCGGGAGCGGGTCTTGTCACATTGCCGGGAGCGGGACATTTTTCATTCATTGATAATGCATATACTGTGCACCGGGTACTTGAGTCTTTTCTTAAAATTAACTGATTTATCTGACTGTTTGTGCAAAAGCGTCGCAAACAGTCTATGATTATGACACGGAATATTTTTTTGAATGTTACGTGCCTAATACCACGCTTTAGAATGGAGACCGGTTTGAAAATAGCGATAATTGTTTTTTCTGTTGCAGTTTATATATTGGGCGCGAGAAGCTTTATACATATGTTTCAGCAGAACTCCTATAAGCCGCGCGTGCAGATGAAATGGTATGCTGCAAATAAGGGCAGAATTGTGCCCTTTGTATTCACGGCCGTGATTTTTGCAATATCCTGTGTATTAAAATGTGCAGGGCTGTCAGGCGCAGCTTTGGCGTCCGATATCGTAACGATACTGATTCTGGCATTAACGACATTCGGACTCAGACCGAAGCAGTATAAAAAGCCGCTTGTATATACCATGCGTGTCATAAGACTTTTTGTTACGCTGGGGATTTTACTGGCAGCGGCTGCTGCGGCAGATATTTTGGCTTTATGCATGGATGATTTCTTCCTGAAAAGCTCATGTGACCTGTCCTACACGCTTTGCGCTGCAGTGCTGATTCCTTTACTTATTCTGATTGCGAATCTTATAAACAGACCGGTGGAAAAAGCGGTTGCAAGGTACTATATTAACGATGCAAAGAGGATGCTTAAGGAAAGCACGGGGCTTACGGTTATCGGAGTGACCGGAAGCTACGGAAAGACAAGTGTAAAGTATTATCTGACCACCTTGCTTAAGGCACGCTATAATGTTCTTATGACACCGGAGAGCTATAACACACCAATGGGTGTGGTTAAGACAATCCGCTCCTCCTTAAAGGCAACGCATAATATGTTTGTCTGTGAGATGGGTGCAAGAAATGTTGGTGATATCGAGGAGCTTTGTGAGCTGGTGCACCCTGTCGGAGGTGTTATTACTTCAATCGGAGAGCAGCATCTTGAAAGCTTTAAGAGCATAGATAATATCATTAATACAAAGTTTGAGCTTGAAGCGGCACTGCCGGAGGACGGAGTCGTATTCTTAAATGGGGATAATGAGTATATTGCAAAAAGAAAGCTTGCTGAAGGAAGACGTGCCGTTACCTACGGAACAGGTGAGAATTGCAATTATCGTGCACATGACATAAAAACAGGCCGGAGCGGATGTACCTTCAGTATTACTGCTCCTCAGGGAGAAAGCTGTGAGTTTACAACGAGACTTCTCGGCGGTCATAATGTTATTAATATTACCGGTGCGGTTGCGGTTGCGCATACATACGGAATACCGCTTAACGAACTGGTTCCGCAGGTGAGAAAGCTTGAGGGTGTACCGCACAGACTGCAGCTTATTCAGCGAAACGGAGTAACCATAATCGACGATGCATATAACTCAAATCCGAGCGGCGCAAAGGCTGCGCTCGAGGTGCTCGGCAGCATGGAGGGTATCAGAATACTGGTAACTCCGGGTATGGTTGAGCTCGGAAGCCGTCAGGCACAGCTTAATAAGGAGTTTGGTGCCGAGGCTGTACGCTTCTGCGATTACATCATAACAGTCGGAAAGCAGCAGAGTGCACCGATATGTGAGGGCGTAAGGGAAGCAGGCTTTGATGAAGCAAGGCTGTATGCGGCAGAAAGCCTTAACGAGGCGCTTAACTATGCTTATTCGATTAAGGGTGAGGGGCACAAGATTATACTTCTCGAAAATGATCTGCCCGATAATATGGAGAAATAAAGCTGTTATATAAAGGAGATTTTAGCATGAAAATAAAGGTTGGCGTATTTTTTGGCGGAAAAAGTGTTGAGCATGAGATTTCGGTTATTTCCGCAATACAGGCTATTCAGAACATGAATACCGACAAATATGATATTATTCCGGTTTACATTACAAAAAAGAATGAGTTCTATGTGGGAGAGAATATCGGAAACATAGAAGCTTACAAGGATTTGCCGAAGCTTATTAAGGAAAGCCGGAGGGTAATGCTTGTTCCGGGAGAGAACAGGGTAAATATTGTGAGATATCCGCAGACAATGTTCAAATCATTTGTGGACTATATTGACATTGCGTTTCCGATTGTACACGGAACAAATGTTGAGGACGGCGCACTTCAGGGCTATTTCAAAACCCTTAATCTGCCGTTTGTGGGCTGTGATGTACTGGCTGCGGCAGTCGGTATGGATAAATATGCGACCAAGGCTGTTTTAAAGGATAACGGCATTCCGGTGCTTGATTGTCTGTGCTTCCTGGCAAGTGACTATCATGATGATAAAAAGGTTATTTCAGAGATTGAAGCAAAGTTCGGATATCCTCTTATAGTAAAGCCCGTTAATTTGGGTTCATCAATCGGAATTACAAAGGCGAAGGACAGGGAGAGTCTTACCGAGGCTTTGAATACTGCGTTTTCATTTGCATCAAAGGTGCTTGTTGAGCCCTGCGTTGAAAGCATTAAGGAAATAAACTGTGCGGTTCTCGGAGATGCCCAGCATGCCGAAGCCTCCGAATGCGAGGAGCCCGTGAACAGCGACGAGATTTTAAGCTATGCCGATAAATACATGTCCGGCGGTTCAAAGAACGGAAGTAAGGGAATGGCATCCACAAAGCGTAAAATTCCCGCCGACATCACAAAGGAGCAGCGGGACAAAATACGTGAATATGCAGTTAAGGCATTCCGATGCATAGGCTGCAACGGTGTTGCCAGAATTGACTTCATTATTAATAAAGCCGATAACAGTATATGGCTGAATGAGCTGAACACCATACCCGGCTCCTTAAGCTTTTATCTTTGGGAGCCTCTCGGCATTAAGTATAAAGAGCTTCTCGACCGCATGATTGAGCTTACGCTTAAGAAGATGCGTGAGGAAGAGGATATTACCTATGCCTTCGACACAAATGTGCTTCAGTGCAACGGACTGTCCGGTGCAAAGGGAGCAAAGGGCGCCAAGCGTTAATCATCCTTTGGTGTCGGTTACGATATTGTTAATCCAGACTCCCTTCTTAACAAGTGAAAATCCTATTACACATTTTATTAAATCAATTGCCTGACATATTATGAACAGCGGAATAATCGGAACAGCAGTGAACTTTGCCAGTGTATACGCAAGAGGAATTGCAATTACCCACATAAAGCCGCTGTCAAAAAGAAAGGTTATTATCGTTTTACCGCCGGCACGCAGGGTAAAATATGTAGCGTGTCCGAAGCCGTAGACAGGCATAAAGCAGGCAGATACAATAATCAGACTGGCCGCAAGTGAGCGTACGTCCTCTGTTGTATTGTAGAGCGTGGGAAAGAACGGTGCCGTGATTGCCATCACCATTCCGATACCGATGCATACAAGAACGGAGAATGTAATCATCTTTGCGGCTGTTTCTTTTGCAGCTTTTGCCTCGTTTGCACCAAGCAGGGGACCGACAACAATAGCGATTGAGGAGCCGAGTGCTATAAATGCAATATTAAAAAGGTTTGAAATTGTTGAATTAATATTCAAAGCAGGGATAACATCCAGTCCGCGCAGTGAATAGCACTGCATTATAACCGCTGTTCCGCCTGACCAGAGTGCTTCGTTAATAAGCAGCGGAGAACCGCGGAGTATAATTTTCTTAACAAGTGCCGTCGGAATCCTGAAGCTTTTGTAGACACCTATAATAAAAGGATACTTTTCAGCATGAAGATGCGTCCAGATAACGACGATAAATACCTCAACAAATCTTGATATTACGGTGGCTATTGCGGCACCCTCAACACCAAGCTTCGGAGCACCGAAGTTACCGAAAATAAGTACATAATTAAAAAAGAGATTAATAATGACTGCGGATATACCGGAAATCATGGGGACGAGAGTTTCGCCCATTTCACGGAGCGTGCTTGAATATACCTGTGATATTGCAAACGGAATCAGTCCGATAAGCATAATCATAAGATAATCGTAGCCGTAGCCGAAGGTAAGCTCGGGATTAATATTTTCGGAGCTTGATTTCAGATACTGGTTGATAAGTGTATCTCCGAGACCGGTAAAAATAAGTATGCTGATAAGTGAGAGCGCAATGCAGATATACATCTTGAATCTGAATGCATGCTTCATACCGGTAAAATCGCGCTGACCGTAAAACTGGGCGCCAAAAATACTTGCACCGGATACGGCACCGAATACGCACAGATTAAATACGAACATGAGCTGGTTTGCAATTGCAACGCCCGACATCTGTTCGGTACCGGTTGCTCCTACCATTATATTGTCAAGAAGACTGACAAAGTTTGTTATTCCGTTCTGTATCATAATAGGTACGGCAAGTGACAGAACCATCATATAGAATTTTTTATCGCCGAATAATTTCCTTATTTTCATATTCCTCTCCATTTCTGAGCGACTTGGCGCAATGAGTATTGCACCGGTCTGTATTTCTGAGCGTAGCTTTATGTGACGCAATCATATATTATATATATGTTTTTGCTAAATGCAATCACTTTTTTGACTTTTACACTTTATTGTGAGAAAGTGTTTGACAAATGATTTTTGAGGTGTATAATAAATTACAGCAAAACGGAGGAGAACAGTCATGATACAGAATCAGGGCATGACAATTTACGGTTACTTTTACGGTTACCAGAGCTTTTACTTTAGCGCTGGTTTTTTCTGCTACGTAAAATAACCGAGAGGCCGTTTGGATAGTTACAGTTGAGCTTACCGGTATCTGCGTGGCAGATATCGGTTTTTTGTTTAGTTAAAATTTTTATTTCAGGAGGCAAGTATATGATTACGGTATTAAAGCACGGAGCAAGTAAAGAAAAAATCGGAAACCTTGTAAAATGGTTT
Organism: Lachnospiraceae bacterium; assembly: GCA_045578645.1. GTDB lineage: Bacteria > Bacillota > Clostridia > Lachnospirales > Lachnospiraceae > RUG11977. Next base: position 32,450 of record JAZNKQ010000131.1, on the reverse strand, counting down.
GAGGAGCAGGGGATTAAGGTTCATGTATCGGAGGGCGAATTCCGTACGGTACTTGGACTTATCGGCGATACAAGCAAGGTTGACACGGAGCTTGTTGAGATGCTTGATATTGTGGAATCGGTTAAGCGAATCAGCGAGCCGTACAAGGAAGCAAACAGAAAATTTCATCCCGATGATTCTGTCATAGAGGTTTTAGGTACAAAAATCGGAGGAGGACATTTCGGAATCATCGCAGGTCCCTGCTCGGTTGAGTCAAGTGAACAGATTCTGGATGTTGCAAAAAGGGTTAAGCAGGCAGGTGCGACGATGCTTCGCGGCGGAGCTTTTAAGCCGAGAACCTCACCCTATGATTTCCAGGGTATGCGGGCAGAGGGTATCGATCTTTTGCTTGAAGCAAAGAAAGAAACCGGTTTGCCTATAGTAACAGAAATAATGAATGCAAATCATCTGCCGCTTTTTGAGAATGTTGATGTTATTCAGGTTGGTGCCCGAAATATGCAGAACTTCGAGCTGTTAAAGGAGCTTGGAAAGACAAATAAGACTATTCTGCTTAAGAGAGGACTTGCCAATACAATAAAGGAATGGCTTATGAGTGCGGAGTATATTATGGCGGGAGGTAATGAGAATATTATTCTTTGCGAGCGCGGAATAAGAACCTTCGAAACTCAGACAAGAAATACGCTTGATTTATCAGCAGTTCCGGTACTCAGAGAGCTGACACATCTTCCTATTGTTATTGACCCGAGCCATGCAACCGGTGTTGCACGACTTGTTGAACCGATGGCTTTGGCAGCGGCGGCAGCCGGAGCAGACGGACTTATGATAGAGGTGCACAACAATCCTGCACGCGCTTTGTGCGACGGAGCACAGTCTCTTACACCGGATCAGTTTGCCGAGGTTACGAAAAAGGTTTACAAGGTTAGGGAAGCACTCGGAATGCAGAAATAGTGTTATATATAGTGTCAAAAGGCGGAAGGAAAGGAATTGATTATGAAAGTCGGAATTGTAGGACTGGGTTTAATAGGCGGCTCCCTTGCTAAGGACTATACCGAGGCAGGCGGGTATGAGGTATATGCGATTGATAAGGACAGGAGTATTACCGAGCTTGCCAGAATGACCGGAGTTATAAACGGAGCTTTGACGGATGAGAATATCGGTGATTGCGAGCTGATACTTATTGCAATATATCCTGAGGCAGCAATTGCATATTTAAAGGAGAATGCAGCAAGGATTTCAACAAAGGCTACGGTGATTGACTGCTGCGGAACAAAGGAAAAAATCTGTGAGGCGGGCTTTAGGCTTGCGGATGAATACGGTTTCAATTTTGTGGGCGGACATCCGATGGCGGGAAGACATTATTCGGGCTTCAAATACAGCAAAGCGGGACTATTCAAAAACGCTCCGATGGTTATTGTACCGAGAAACAATGAGAATATTGAGGAGCTTGCATATATAAAAAGGCTTCTTGCACCTCTCGGACTAGGTCAGATTACCCTGTCAACCGCACAGAAGCACGATGAAATGATTGCCTTTACTTCCCAGATGGCACATGTGGTCTCGAACGCATATATTAAGAGCCCCACCGCACGGAGCAGAAAAGGCTTTTCGGCGGGAAGCTATAAGGATATGACAAGAGTGGCATGGCTTAATGCTGATATGTGGACCGAGCTTTTTATGGAAAACAAAGAGAATCTGCTTAAGGAAATGGATTGCTTCATCAACGCCCTGATACAGTACAGGGAAGCCATAGAAAGTGATAATGCCGAGGCTCTTCATGAACTGCTGGAGGAAGGAAAGCGTTTAAAGGAAGAGGTTGACGGTAACAGATAGAAGGGGACGTATATGAGAGAAATTACGGTTACGGCAACAAAGGAATATAAAATATATATAGGAAGCGGGCAGCTTGACTCCTGCGGAGAGCTGATAAAGGCAACGGTTGCCGGAAGCAGGGTTATGCTTGTCAGTGACGATATTGTTGAGGCACTGTATGCCGATGAGGTACAGAACAGTCTCGAGAGAGCCGGGTATACGGTTTTCAGATTTGTAATAAAGAACGGAGAGAAATCCAAAAATGCCGGAAATTATATAAGCCTTCTTAACAGACTTGCGGAATGCAGGCTTACACGTACGGATGTGGTTGCGGCACTTGGCGGCGGAGTTGTAGGTGACCTTGCGGGCTTTGCGGCAGCTACCTATCTTCGCGGTGTTAAGCTGGTACAGATTCCCACAACGCTTCTGGCAGCGGTAGATTCCTCTGTCGGAGGGAAAACTGCGATTGACCTTGATGCGGGTAAGAATCTTGCGGGAGCATTTTATCAGCCCGATATCGTAATCTGTGATACGGATACGATGAGAACCCTTAAGCAGGAAACCTATCGTGACGGCTGTGCGGAGGTTATTAAGTATGCGGTTCTGGCGAATAGTGAGATTCTTGACATGATTGGTGTTTTACAGCGTCAGGAGGAAATGATAGCGGCATGTCTCGAAATAAAGAAAAGTGTTGTGGCAGAGGATGAGTTTGACCGGGGAATGCGTCAGCTTTTGAATCTGGGGCATACAATAGGACATGCCATAGAAGCCTGCAGCAGATATGAAATTACACACGGAAGCGCGGTTGCCGCGGGTATGGTCTATGCCGCTAAAATTGCGACAATGCTTGGAATATGCGCTCAGGAGGTAACGGATACGATTACGACGGCGGTTGCAAGAACAGGGCTTCCCACGGGGACAGAGTTTTCGGCAGAAGAGCTTTTTGAGATAATGACAGCAGATAAAAAGCGTTCGGGAGACAGTCTGAATCTGGTTCTTCCGGAAAAGATAGGGCATTGCATTATTAAAGGCTTTAGCCTTGATGAAGTGCAGAGTCTTCTTGTGAAAGCGGTTTGTACTGATTAATCAATATAAATGCAGGAGTGAGGTGCAGATGGAGAAAATTATTACCGGTAAGATTTTGAGGGGTGATGTGAAATGTATTCCGTCAAAATCAATGGCTCACAGAATGTATATTGCAGCGGCGCTGGCAGCAGTCAGAAATACTGAACTGATAAAGGACGGGGGCTGGCTGAATAAGGTTGCCTGCGACTTTGAAAGTGAGGATATCCGGGCTACAAAAAATGCCTTAGGTGCATTGCTTGCCGCGTATGCGCAAAAGCAGGGCAGCAATGATTACGATAACGAAAGGATATCGGATATTGACTGCGGTGAAAGCGGCTCGACATTAAGATTTATTGTTCCGGTAGCTGCGGCACTCGGTATAAAGGCGCGTTTTGTAATGCACGGAAGACTGGGGTCAAGACCTATGGGACCGCTCTGCGAGGCGCTGGAAAGCCATGGCTGCCGGTTTGACACCGGAGCCTCGGAGGATGGAAAAACCGCGTATTTATATCTTTTTGGCAGACTTGAGGGCGGAGAGTTTACTATCCCCGGGGATATTTCATCTCAGTTTATCACGGGTCTTTTGTTTGCAATCCCTCTGCTGGGAGAGAAGGGCCGGATAAATGTAACGGGACGGCTCGAATCCTTTCCCTATATAGCAATGACCCTGTCGGTTCTTAAAATGGCAGGTATTTGTGCAGAGTACGCCGGGGATGAAAGCTGCTTTGTTATTCAGAAATCGTCAGGATATAATACTTGTGATTTTTCTGTTGAGGGCGACTGGTCAAATGCAGCCTTCTGGTTGTGTGCATCGGCGCTCAATCCCGCGAACAAAATAAAATGCCTCGGGCTTGATACTTCTTCTGAGCAGGGAGACAGGCGGATACTTGATGTGCTGCAAAGGTTCGGAGCAAAAGCAGAATATGAAGAAGGGATTACGGTAATATCTTCCGGTGAGCTTTGTCCGACTGAAATCGATGCGGCGGATATCCCTGATTTGATACCGGTTATTTCGGTAGTGGCAGCTGCGGCAAACGGAACAACACGAATAAAAAACGCAGCCAGATTAAGATATAAGGAAAGTGACAGATTAGAGGCAATCAGCCATATGCTGACGGCTCTCGGAGGTGAGGTTAAGGAGCTTCCGGACGGACTTTTGATTGTGGGAAAGGGAAGGCTTGCAGGCGGCACGGTGGATTCCTTCGGGGATCACAGGATAGCAATGTCGGCGGCAGTGGCCGCACAGATATGTGACGGACCGGTTACGATAACGAACGCGGCAGCAGTTAATAAATCCTATCCGGGATTTTACGAGGTACTTGAAGCATTAGCTTAGAAACCGAATGGAGGTTAATATGTCATCTGTATTTGGAGAAAGAATTAAGGTGTCGATTTTTGGTCAGTCACATTCAAAATCAATCGGTGTAACCATTGACGGACTTCCGGCCGGAGAGCGGATTGATTTTGAGGAGCTTCAGACCTTTCTTGAAAGACGGGCACCCGGAAGGGATCGCTATTCAACACCAAGGCGTGAAGCAGACAAGCCTGTATTTCTTTCGGGCTTTGTTGATGATGTGCTGTGCGGGGCACCTGTTACGGCCGTTATTGAAAACGGTAATACAAGGTCGCAGGATTATGATAAGCTTCGGGATGTGCCAAGACCCGGGCATGCGGATTATACTGCATGGGTAAAGTATGGGGCGGCGCACGATATAGCCGGAGGCGGTCATTTTTCGGGAAGACTTACGGCACCGCTTTGCATTGCGGGAGGTATGTGTAAGCAGCTGCTCAGAAAAAAGGGAATACGCATTAATGCCCATATTTACGGTATAGGCGGAATACATGATACTCCTTATGCTTACAGCTGTGATGATGAAACGGCTTATCACGATAAATGTGATGCCATGACCGGATTTCCGGTACTTGATGCAGCAGCCGGTGAAAAGATGTGTGAGCTTATTGAAAGTGTCAGACTTCAGAAGGATTCCGTCGGCGGAATGATAGAATGCGTAATAAGCGGGATGCCTGCGGGAGTGGGCGAGCCGATGTTCGGAGGGGTTGAAAACCGTATTTCACAGGCAGTTTTCGGAGTTCCGGCAATAAAGGGCATAGAATTCGGAAACGGCTTTGAATGTGCGGGTCTGCGCGGCTCACAGAATAATGACGCGTTCTTTATTAAGGAGCAGGGGGGAGAAAGGCTTCCTGCGACACTTACGGATAATCACGGAGGTATACTTGGCGGCATTACCTCGGGAATGCCGATTGTATTCCGGGTAGCCGTAAAGCCTACTCCTTCAATCGGAATACCGCAGAAAAGCATAAGCCTGTCTAAAATGGAGAATACGGAGCTTGAGATTGTCGGAAGACATGATCCCTGTATTGTACAAAGGGCGGTACCGTGTATTGAAGCAGCTGCGGCAGTCGCGCTGTATGATTTACTTAACAATTGCTAAGCATTATGATAGGATATAAAATAATACATTATTAATTATACTTGGAGGAGCATATGACTGACAACGAACTGAAAATGAAAAAAGCTGAGATTGACGAGCAGATTGCCAAACTGTTCGAGCAGCGCCGAAGTATTAATACCGAGTTGAAGAAGAACAGACAGGAGGCTGCCTGCGGAAGAGACCTTGCAGAGCGTATGAATGCGGCACTTAATGAGACCGAGCGGATTTTCCCGAAATCCGGAGTTGTGGCATGTCAGGGCGTTGAAGGTGCATATTCCCAGATTGCGGCGGAGCGTTTCTTTGCTTATCCCGATATTATGTATTTTACGGAATTTGAGGGCGTTTTCTCTGCAGTAAGTCACGGACTTTGTGAGTACGGTGTTCTTCCGGTAGAGAACAGCACTGCCGGTTCGGTTAATAAAATTTATGACCTTATGATGAAATATGAGGTATATATCGTAAAGAGTCTTCGTCTTAAGGTTGACCACAATCTTCTTGTGAGACCGGGCTGTAAGCTCGAGGATATTAAAGAAATATATACTCATGAGCAGGCAGCAACACAGTGTGCGGGCTTTATTAAAAACTTAAAGGGCGTAAAGCTTAATATCTGCGCAAATACGGCAGTTGCCGCAAAAACCGTTGCGGAATCCGACAGAAAAGATATTGCGGCAATTTCCTCAATGGCATGTGCTGATTTATACGGACTTGCGGCACTTGTACAGTCTGTTCAGGATCAGGGTAACAACTATACAAGATTTATCTGTGTATCAAAGCAGCTGCAGATATATCCCGGAGCAGACAGAACAAGTATTATGGCAATTCTGCCCCATAAGCCCGGTTCCCTGTACAATACGCTCGGAAGATTCTCAGCGTTCGGCATAAATCTTGTTAAGCTGGAGAGCCGCCCCATACCCGACAGGGATTTTGAATTCATGTTTTATTTTGACCTCGAAACCTCAGTGTATTCGAATGAACTGGTGGAGCTTCTTCAGGAGATAAAGAGCAGCTGTGACGGCTTCAGATATCTCGGAAGCTATCTTGAAATAGTGTAGGTCTTTTGTTAAGCCGTTGCAGATTATTATTGATATGCAACGGTATTTTTTTAAAACTAGCCGTTTGGCGGGGGCAGTCGGAGCAAAAATACTTGTATAATAAAAGTATTGCACGAATATTCCGTCTAAAGCAAAGATTAAGCATTCGGAGGTCGCAATTATGCAAAACAAAAGAAAAATCAGCTTATTTTCATATATTATTCCGCTGCTCCCGGTGGCAGTGTTTATAATTCTGGCTGTTTTTACGCCCTTCTATGCGATTGAGGCAAGACTGAGCGATGCTCTGTATTCGCAGCTTGAGGGAACGTCCCGCAATATAAAAATAATTACGGTGGACGAGAAGAGTCTGGCAGAATACGGTACATTCACCGAATGGTCGAGGGAAAAGAGTGCAGAGTTAATTAACATTTTATGCGCGGATGGGAAAACGGCACCTTCAGTAATCGGAATGGATTTTCTTTTTGTCAGTGAAGCTGAGGAAGGTGCAGATAAGGCATTAATTGAAGCCTGCAGGAATGCGGGGAATGTTGTATTTGCCTCAAATATGGTATACCGGGGTGATACCAAACAGAATGAAGAGGGGGAGCTTTACCACGACTCCTGGAATGTCGGAATGGTGGAAGAGCCGTTTGACGGATTAAGCAGTGTCGTAACAGACGGCTTTGCCAACGTATATATTGCCATGGACGGATGTGTAAGGTATACCAAGCTTACAGAGGAATACGAAAACGCTACAAGAGATAGCTTTGCTTATGCAATATATAAGAAATATACGGAGGCTTCAGGGCAGAAAGCGGTAGTTCCAAGGAGTGATGAAAAAGGTAAATTTACATTTTTTTATTCGGGAGAGAATGGCGAGTATGCTCATTTTTCCATGAATGATGTAATAAACGGTGATATTCCGGTCTCCGAATTTAAGGATGCGATTGTATTGGTAGGTGCGTATGCACCGGGATTTCAGGATTCTTATGTGGCTGCGGCAGATAAGAGCGTGCCGATGTACGGTGTCGAGATTCATGCAAACATTATTCAGGCACTGATGCAGGGGAAAACGGCAATTCCGGTACCGATGTGGCTGTATCTGATGGCCGGCATATGTGCGGTATATGTGTTTTTCTTTTTTGCAAAACGTCAAAAGCTGGTACCGGTGCTGATTGAGGCAGCGGGACTTATTGCAGTCCATATGATAGCAGGCTGCCTTCTCGCAAGGAACGGCTATACTATCCCGCAGCTTTATTTTATAGTGGTTCTGTTCCTGATAATGCTGTATTTTATCATTGAAAAATATTTCCTTGAAAAGCTCAGGAGAAAGAAGGTATTATCTACCTTCAAAAAATATGTTGCACCGCAGATTGTAGACAAGTTAGCGAAGGAAAGTAATTTTGAATTAAAGCTGGGCGGAGAAAAGCGGCATGTGGCAGTTTTGTTCGTTGATATCCGCGGATTTACACCGATGTCAGAAAATCTGGAGCCTGAGGAAGTAGTAAATATTCTGAATGAATATCTTGCGTTGACAACCTCCTCCATTTTAAATAATGAGGGTACTCTGGATAAATTCATCGGAGATGCAACAATGGCAGTATTCAATGCACCCTTTGATTTGGACGATTATGTATACAGGGCAATTTTAACTGCAATTGCCATTCGTAACGGCTCCGAGGAACTGGCAAAACGGCTTCAGGATAAATTCGGAAAGACCATCAGTTACGGAATAGGCGTTAACATGGGTGATGCCGTTGTGGGTAATATCGGCTGTGAGTTCCGTATGGACTATACGGCTATCGGAGATACCGTGAATACGGCTGCCCGTTTGGAAAGCCGTGCCAAGGCGGGTGAGATTTTAATCAGTGAAGCGGTATACGAAAGCCTGCGGGAACGTATACAGGCAGAACCGGTAGGTGATATGGAACTGAAAGGAAAGAGTAAACCGGTAAAGGTTTACCGGCTTATTGATATACAAGATAGTGTGAAAGGGCATGACTTTTAATATGAAACGAGAATGGATGATTATTCCTGATTTTAATAATTTCAGTGAATCCCTGGCGTTGGCTGAAGAATATAATGCAGGCTTTGAGTACAATGATTTCTTTGAGCCGGACGTTTATTCCGATGAGGAAGAGGTTAAAAGACGTATTTCCTTCTATAAGAGATGCTTAAGGAATCAGGACAGAAATACTTTGCACGGAGTGTTTCTGGATATGGCACTTGCGAGTAAAGATCCTACCATTAGTGCCTACAGTCGTAAGAGAATGGAGCAGTCCATGGCTATAGCGCAGGAGCTTGGGGTGAAGGGAGTAGTATTTCATACGGGTTTAATCCGCGGGCTGAATCAGGAAGCGTATTTAAAGCATTGGTATGAGGTGCAGGAGGAGTGGATAAGGTATTTGCTTAATAAATTCCCTGACCTGAATATTTATATGGAAAATACCTTTGAAGATACACCGGATAATCTTGTCGAGCTGAAGCGCAGGCTGAAGGATGAGGAAAGATTTCGTTTATGTCTGGATTACGGACATGCGGTGTTAAGTCCTACGCCGCCTGAAAAATGGTTTGGCGCGATGGCAGGGGATATTGCACATATCCATTTGAATGACAATGATTTGCAGGAAGATTTACATATGGTACCGGGAGACGGCAAAATTGATTTTGCCGATATGAAAAGACTGGCGGAAGAATACCATGCAGAATGCCCGGTTTTGCTTGAGGTTAACGGAGCAGACAGGCAAAGACGTGCGTTGGAGTATATGTGTAAATTGTAGTGGGTTAAATTATTAAGGAGAAGGAATATGAAATACCGGGGTGATATAAAGAAAATATTAGATGTAGGAATTGCTTTGTCCAAAGAAAAGGACAGGAATAAGCTGCTGGATATGATTCTTGATAATGCTATGGAGATTGCCAATTGTGACGGCGGAACACTGTACATCGAGAATGGTGACAGCCTTCGTTTTCAGGTGATGAAAACAATATCCATGAATGTGGATAAGGGTAAAAACGGAGAGACAATAGATTTGCCGCCGGTTCCCATGAAGGAAGAGAATATTTGTGCGTACACATTGATTCATAAAAAGGCATTGAATATCAAAGATGTGTATTCAAGCAGGGAATTTGATTTTTCGGGACCTCTCCGGTATGACGGTATGACGGGATATCATACGCAGTCAATGCTGACCATACCGCTGCTGAATCAGGCGGATGAAGCGGTAGGAGTTTTGCAGCTGATTAATGCAATGGACGAAAACGGAAATGTGATTGCTTTTGATGAGAGTCTTGAACATATTATTCTGGCACTGTCATCGCAGGCGACCATTGCCGTGTCGAATATCCGCTATTTGGAGGAGATAAAGGAGCAGATGTGGTCATTTACGGAGGCAATGGCCGAAGCAATTGACTCCAGAACACCGTATAATGCCAATCATGTGAGAAATGTAGCTGTTTATGCAGGTAAGATTGCCGATTATATGAATGCCTTACATGAAGAGGGAAAAGAAGAAGAGTATTTTGATTCCAACAGGAGAGAACAGCTGGTTTTAAGTGCACTTTTGCATGATTTGGGAAAGATGGTTATTCCGACAAAGGTAATGAATAAAGCTACGAAGCTGGAGGATAAGCTGAAGGACATAGAAAAACGGTTTGAGAAGATTCTCTTAAAATACCGAATCGATTATCTGGAAGGCAGAATGGCAAAAGAAGAATTTGACGGAAAAAAGGTACAATTGGAGGAAATATGGGAGTTAGTGCAGAATGTCAATTCCAGCGGTTTTTTGCCGGATGACAAATATGAGGCACTGACAGAAGCATTCAAGCTGGTATACCGGAGCAAAGAGGAAGAGATTCCGTACTTTACAAAAGAGGAACAGGAAGCATTACTAATCCGTAAGGGAACGCTGACAGAAGCGGAACGTATCATTATGGAAAGCCATGTGGAAGTGACGGAGAGGATTTTAAGCAAGGTTCATTTCAATGCAAACTACAGCAAGGTGGCAAAATTTGCGGTGGAGCACCATGAATGTTTGAACGGGACGGGTTATCCCAAAAAACTCAACGGTGAACAGCTGGGATTGGAATCAAGAATATTGGCGGTTGCGGATATCTGTGATGCCCTTCTGGCAACGGATCGTCCGTATAAGAAGCCGCTTCCGAGAGAAAAGGCGTTTGCTATTTTGTATGATATGGCAGAGTTTGGACGGATTGATAAAAAGATTGTAGAGTACTTGGATAAATGTATATAGGGGAGGTACAAATGAGTAAGCTGGCAGCAAAATTGACTAAGGCCGCAAAAATTAAAATCGGTGTAGCAGTTGGTGCATTAGCAGTAACTGCTGCTGTTTTGGCGGTAGTGCTATTGTCGGGAAAAGAAAGCTTTCGAACTATAGTGGTAGAAGAACTGAACGGAACGACTCTGGTGGAAAGTAATGGTGATGAAGCAGTAAATGCATACGAGGGTATGCACCTGTATTCCGGAGATGATGTATCTGTACAGCAGGAATCCGATATGACCATGCTTTTGGATATGGATAAGTATGTGTATGCGGAACCGGGAACACATTTCTGGTTGGAGTGTGACGGAACGGAAGAGAACGGAAGAACGGTTATTTGTATGGCTGAGGGCTCCGTACTGAACCGTATTACCGATAATTTGAATGAAGGTGAAGTATATCAGGTAGATACCCCGAATTCTACCATGGCAGTGCGCGGAACTGTTTTTAGGGTAACGGTATACCGGGGAGAAGACGGATTGGTGTATACACTTTTAGAAGTATTTGAAGGTCAGGTTCAGGTGGATTTGAAAACCGAAGAAGGTGAGTACAACGGCGTAACGGAGCTGTTTAATCCGGGTGAATCAGCATTAATCCGCGGTAACTTCGATTTTTCCGAGTTTGTCAGTGACGGAGAGGCAGAATGGGTTGAAACTAAGAACAATACAATAAAATTGCCGATTGCGTACAAAGGAATTCCGCAGAATACAGCTGAGGTATTGGTAAAATATATTGATGAGGGTGATAAGCTCTGCATAGGTAAAGAATTACTTATGGACTATACAAAGCTTGCGGAGCATCGTATGGAAACGAGGGCAGGAAAAGAATCTACCTGTACCGAAGCAGGCTACGAGGAAATATGGTGCGCGGTTTGTAACGAAGTTGAAAAGACGGTTGAACTTCCCCTTGCAGAGCATGAGCCGGGAGAATGGGTGGTAACACTCGAGCCGACCTGTGAGGCTGCCGGCAGCAGACAGAAGGTATGTACTGTGTGCGGAATTGTGTGTGAAGAGGAAGTGGCGGAGGCACTCGGACATACGGAGGGAGAGCCTCAGATTCTTACAGAGGCATCCTGTACGGAAGATGGAATGAGCATTACGAAATGTTCCGTTTGCGGTACGGTATTGAGCGAGGGCATTATCGAAAAGACCGGACACAGCTGGAGCTTTACCGTTACGAGAGAGGCATCGTGTGAAGCGGCCGGAGAAGAGACAGGAACCTGTTCTGGCTGCGGTGCGACACAGACTAAAGAAATAGCGGCGTTCGGACATAGTCCCGAATGGGAAGTGCTTAGTGTGGCAACCTGCGAAGCAGACGGAAAGGAAATTAATAAATGCTCCGTTTGCGGTAAGGTATTGAATGAGAATATTACCGAAAAGACCGGACATAGCTGGAGCTTTGTCATTACCGGAGAGGCATCGTGTGAAGAGGCAGGAGAGGAGACAGGAACCTGTTCCGGCTGCGGCGCGACACAGACTAAAGAGATAGCGGCGTTCGGACACAGTCCCGTATGGGAGGTTCTCAGTGTGGCAGACTGTGAAACAGACGGAAGGGAAATTAATAAATGCTCCGTTTGCGGTAAGGTATTGGATGAGAAGCTTACCGAAAAAACCGGACATAGCTGGAGCTTTGCTGTTACCGAAGAAGCATCGTGTGAGGAGGCCGGAGAAGAGACCGGAACCTGTTCGGAATGCGGTGCGACGCAGACCAGAGAAATAGCAGCGCTCGGACATAGTCCCGTATGGGAGGTAGTTAGTGAGGCAACCTGTGCCGAAGTCGGCTGGGAGGTTAATAAATGCTCGGTTTGTGATAAGGTATTTAGTGAAGTCAGTATCGCAAGAAACGATCATAGCTGGGGCAATTGGGAAACAATTTCCTCAGGCAGCTGCACAACAGAGGGAAGAGTAAGAAGAACCTGTATCTCCTGTGGCGATACGGAGGAGCTGAGTACCGGCGGCGGAAGTCATAGTATTAGCAGCTGGTCAACTGTAAGAGAGGCATCGTGTGTAGCGGCCGGAGAAGAGACAGGAACCTGTTCGGTATGTGGTGAGACACAGACCAGAGAGATAGCGGCTTTAGGGCATAGTATTGTCTGGGAAGTAGCTGAAGAGGCAACCTGTGGCAGCGACGGCTTGGAGATTGAAACATGCTCCGTTTGTGATCAGTTTGAAGGGCAAAGACGTCCGATAGAAATGACAGGTGAGCATGTTATAATACATGAACACGGTCCCGTGATATATGGCAATGATGGTACTGCTACGGTACAATGTATGGAAATATGTTCTGTCTGCAGATATGAAGGAGAAATGAAGGAATGCGCTGTATCAGAGGGTCCGGTACTTATATGCGGAGGATGCGAAGAGGCGCTGGCTGAATAATTTTTCTCCAAATCGAAATATTACTTAAATTGCTTGCATGAGGGAATCAGGTAGTGCAAAATAAAGGTATTAATGTGCATAATGAGAAAGGAGTTATTACTATGGGTCTTATTAAAGCAGGTATAGGAGCATTGGGCGGTGCATTGGCTGACCAGTGGAAGGAATTTTTCTATTGTGAGTCTCTTGATAAAGACGTGCTTATGGTAAAGGGCGAAAAGAGAATGACCAGTCGCTCTTCAAATACAAAGGGTAACGATAACATTATTTCCAACGGCAGCGGAATTGCCGTTGCCGACGGTCAGTGTATGATTATCGTTGAGCAGGGTAAGGTTGTTGAAGTTTGTGCCGAGCCGGGTGAGTATACATATGATACATCTACGGAGCCCAGCATATTTGCAGGCGGTCTCGGCCAGGGAATCCTTAATACCTTCAAGACGATAGGTAAGCGTTTTACCTACGGCGGCGATACAGGTAAGGATCAGAGAGTTTATTATTTCAACACAAAAGAGATTATTGATAACAAGGTCGGAACACCGGCACCGGTGCCCTTCCGTGTTATAGACAGGAATATCGGTCTTGACATTGATATAGCAATCCGTTGTAACGGAATTTATTCCTACAAGATTGTTGACCCGCTTTTATTCTATACAAACGTTTGCGGTAATGTTGAGAGTGAGTACAGAAGAGAGACTCTTGATCCCCAGATTAAGAGTGAGCTCCTTGCAGCACTTCAGCCCGCATTTGCGAAGATTTCAGAGCTTGGTGTACGTTACAGTGCTATTCCCGCACATACTCTTGAGCTTGAGAAGGCACTTAATGAGGTGCTTGATGAAAAGTGGCATCAGCTTCGCGGTATTGAGCTTACCACCTTCAATGTTAACTCGGTAAGCGCAAGCAAGGAAGACGAGGACATGATTAAGCAGCTGCAGAGAAACGCAGTTATGCGCGATCCCGGTATGGCAGCAGCTACTCTTGTCGGTGCTCAGGCACAGGCTATGCAGGATGCAGCTAAGAACGAAAACGGAGCAATGATGGGCTTTATGGGTATGGGAATGGCTCAGCAGGCAGGAGGAATCAATGCACAGAGTCTTTTCCAGATGAATGCGGCAAATCAGGCAGCAGCACAGGCGCAGGCTCAGGCAGCAGCACCGGCACCTGCACAGGCTCCGGCCAATTCATGGACCTGCGAATGCGGTTCCGTAAATACCGGTAAGTTCTGTCCGGGCTGCGGAAAGCAGAAGCCGGAAAGTAGCGGTTCATGGACCTGTGAATGCGGTTCCGTAAATACCGGTAAGTTCTGCCCTAACTGCGGAAAATCAAATCCGGAGAATGCTAAATATCGTTGCAGTAAGTGCGGATGGGAGCCGGAAGATCCCAAGAATCCTCCGAAGTTCTGTCCTGAATGCGGTGACCCGTTTGATATAAGCGACAGATATTAATTCTAATCAGAATGCAGACTAATCGCGCAGCTAATGCGCGGTTAGTTTTTTGCATAAATAAAGTAAACGGTGGGCTATGGAAGAAAAGAAAGAGTATACATTAAAAAAGGGAGCTGAAAATATGCATACGGATGAGATTATGCAGCTCCTTGCACAAACACACTGGGCATGTAAAAGACATAGGGATACGGTCGAGAGGGCAATAGCGAATTCGCTCTGCTTCGGTATATTCGACAGTAATGACAGGCAGGTGGGATTTGCAAGAACCCTGACTGATTATGCAACCGCGTTTTATGTTTCCGACCTTGTTGTGGATAGAGAGCATCACGGAAGGGGACTTGGCAAAATGCTTGTCGAGGGGATTCTTTCCGCAGAAGAGCTGACTGATTTGTGGGGCTTCCTCGGCACCACAAGGGCAGCAGAGTTCTATGAAAAGTTCGGCTTTGAGAAAAAGCAGGATTTCTTTATGGCATTACCCAAAACCGGTGTTAATGATATCTTTAATGTTATTTAGGTCATAAAAGTCCTCATTCGCGCAACTGACATTGCATATTGGTTCCTTTCGGGTTAATATCAGGCTAAGAAAAAAAGAAAGGAGTACGTGTATGGAGGCTATTGTATGGCTTGTTATTCTTGTGGCACTTTTGGTGATTGAGCTGTGCACGGTGGGACTTACTACAATATGGTTTGCCGGCGGAGCGCTTGTGGCACTTATACTGAATCTGCTCGGAGTTAACGTTATTATTCAGATTATAGCCTGTGTTGCGGTATCGGTAGCTCTTCTTGTTTTTACAAGGCCGCTTGTGAAGAAATACATAAGCAGCAAGCATATAAAGACGAATTATGAAGGCATTATCGGAAAGGTTGTACGGATTACCGAACGTGTAAACAATCTGGATGCAACAGGTGCGGCTATGGTGAACGGTCAGGAATGGACCGTAAGAACGGATGAAGACGGTGTAACACTTGAGGCGGGCACAATTGCAAAGGTAGTGAATATTTCAGGAGTAAAGCTTATCGTAAGAGAGTACACTGAAATGTAGCAGCAGGTCTTTTTTGTTTACGATTGAATGGAGGATATTATGGAAGGATATATTATTGGAATTATTATTGCGATTATTGTTTTATTATTTATTGTTTCTAATGTCAGGATTGTTCCGCAGGCATATGCATTCATTATTGAGCGTCTCGGCGGATATAACGGAACCTGGGGCGTAGGTCTTCATTTTAAGATTCCGATTATCGACAGGGTTGCAAAGAAGGTAGTGTTAAAGGAACAGGTTGCGGATTTCCCTCCTCAGCCGGTTATTACAAAGGATAACGTTACAATGAGAATTGATACCGTTGTTTTCTACCAGATAACAGATCCCAAGCTTTATGCATACGGTGTTGAGAACCCCATGATGGCAATTGAGAATCTTACTGCAACTACTCTTCGTAACATTATCGGTGAGCTTGAGCTCGACCAGACCCTTACTTCAAGAGAGACAATCAATGCAAAGATGAGAGCATCCCTTGATGTTGCAACAGACCCCTGGGGTATTAAGGTTAACAGAGTTGAGTTAAAGAATATCATTCCTCCCGCTGCAATTCAGGATGCAATGGAGAAGCAGATGAAGGCTGAGCGTGAGCGAAGAGAGTCAATCCTTCGTGCAGAAGGTGAGAAGAAGTCAACAATTCTTGTTGCAGAAGGTAAAAAGGAATCTGCAATTCTTGAAGCAGAGGCTGAAAAGGAAGCAGCAATACTTCGTGCGATTGCAAAGAAGGAAGCTACAATCCGTGAGGCAGAAGGACAGGCAGAGGCTATCCTTAAGGTACAGCAGGCTAATGCAGACGGTATCAGATATCTGAATGAGGCTTCGCCGAGCGGCGCTGTTATCCAGCTTAAGAGTCTTGAGGCTTTTGCTAAGGCAGCAGACGGTCAGGCAACCAAGATTATTATCCCTTCTGAGATTCAGGGAATAGCAGGGCTTGCAAAGGCAGTTGTTGAGACAGCAGGCAAGTAGGCTTGCAATAGTGGCTATAAATATGTAAAATGTGAATAGATGATTCTCGGGCGGATGGCTGTCATCTGCCCGAGTTTTGCTTTAAGGGGATTTATTCCGTATAAAGCCGGGTAACAAAAGGAGGAAAAAGTGATTAGATTACTGGTTCTTGAAGACAGAAATGATACAAGAGAGGTCTTGGTACGTATAATTGAGGGAGTGTCGGAGGACATAACCGTGTTTCAGGCAGGAAGCCTTGCCGAGGCCCGCAGAATACTTGAAGCCGAGGATGATATTGATGCCTTTCTGCTTGATATAAATTTAAATACTGCTGAGGAGAATGATGCTTCGGGAATGACCTTTGCCAGAGAAGTAAGACAGAGACCGGAATACGAATTTACGCCGCTGATTATGATAACCTCCGTGGCGGGACTTGAAATGAGGGCATATCGCGAGCTGCACTGCTATCAGTACATAATTAAGCCCTTCAGAAAAAACGAGGTTATGAATCTTGTAAGAAGGCTTATAGCCAGCAGGCAGACGCAGGAAAACAAATCTGTTACGGTCAGAAAGGACGGAATCAACTACCGTATTGAGTGTGAAGATATCGTATATATTCAGGCAGTGCCGAGAGGCATATGCATACATTTACGTAATGAAGAGCTCAGGATTCCGTATACATCGATAAGGCAGATTATTGAGAAGCTGCCGGAGGAAAGCTTTCTGCAGTGTCACAGAATGAATCTGATTAACACAATGTATATTGAATATGCAGATATAGTTAACTGCATGGTTAAGCTTAAGGGAGTTGATGAGCCTCTCGAAATAGGAGTGACCTATAAAAATGCAGTAAAGGAGTTTATGAACGGTAAAGGGTAAGCAGCCTGTACCGCTTCGGAATGGGGATATTGATGAACAGATTGGGAAAGAGAATATTCTACAGGGTATTCTGTATTATTGCATTGCTTGCATCATTATATATAATAACCGATATGGCTTTGCACGGAGGAATGAATTTTAAAATAGTGCTGATTTTCTGCCTTTCCGTCGGCGCAACAGTAGTCGGAATCATAGAATGGAAGTTCAATCAGGATGCAGTTGAAAAGCTTGAAAATGAGATTAGTACATACAAGCACTATATGCAGCCGCTGGAAGAGCTGTCAAAGGAGATACGTGCAAAGCAGCACGAATTTGACAATCATCTGAATGCTATTGTTAATTTGCACGTAACGGTCGATAATTATGATGAGCTGGTAAGAAGACAGTCGGAATATGCCGAGGAAATACAGAATGATTGCGGTAGACAGCTTCTGATGCTGCTTAAAATCAGTGATAAGGTGCTGGCAGGCTTCCTGTACAGTAAGCTTGTCGGAATAAATCCCGATACAAGGGTTGACCTTAATGTGCTGAATTTTGAAATAATATCATCGGTTTCGGAGCACCAGCTTATCGAGATAATCGGAACACTGGTGGATAACGCTGTAGAGGCGTCGGTCGGAGACTGCAGGCACATAATTATCGATCTTGATTCGGAGGAAGACAGAGTAATATTTGAAATCCGGAATATGGTAAACGGGATAACTCTCGGACAGGTCAGCCGTTTCTTTGAGAGAGGCTATTCGACAAAGAAGAGCAGCGGGCGCGGACTTGGGCTGTACAACGCAAGGAAAATAGTAAAAAAACACGGCGGAGATATAACCGTATCCTTAGAGAAAATCAATAATCAGGATTATGTCTGCTTTAGAGTGGAAATCTGATAATCGACATTTACAATTTCAGCAAATTGTGCTAACTTAGTTGTGTATGCAACAATGGATGAGCCGGTGGGGAGCTGTTTCATTACGCAGTTTGCGGATACCTTGTAACGGAGGGGTTTATGCAGGAACAAATTAGGGAGATTTTTGTTAAGAATATTGAGCTGATAGGTCTTATTGATAAGGCGGTTATCTATTTCAGAGAGGGCCGCTACGATATGGCTCTGAAGGCTATCGCGGATACAGGCGACGGAATAAATGCCACTGCAGAAGCAATAATTTCAAATCGTGAATATTTTAAGCTGGTTTCGACAGATTCAGTTGCGGAAATGCTTCAGGGAATACTTGAAGCAAAGCAGAAAAGGGATTATGTTCTTCTGGCAGATTTATATGAGATGCAGCTCTCAAATTTTATATGCAGTGTACAGGAGCTGATTCTTAAGAAGGAGGATTTCCTTGCCTTTGAGGAAGATATTTATAAAGAAAGAATCAGCCGCCTTGAGGAGAAGCTTGGCAGCTCACTGGTAAATGTGGTCGGATTTGCTGAGGATTCTGATGAGAAGGAAAGGCGCAGGGTTAACCAGAATGCGATTCTTGAGGAGCCCATTAATCCGGAGAGAATGCTTAAGGAGGGCTACAGTGTTGAGTTTACCTCCTGCGGTCTTATGACAATGGGAGCACCCATGCAGAACGGTGACTGCATATATCTTCATACAAACGGAAGGGTGAGTACAGAGGGCTTTATTCAGGCGAAAAGCTGGTATGACAGCGGAGCGGACGAATATATTGTCTATGGCTTTGGCATGGGATATCATATCGATGAACTGCATAAGCTTGTACCGGACAAGCATATTACCGTATATGAGAACGACATCAATATCCTTAAGCTTTACTGCGCATTTGCAGCCGACGGAAGGCTGCTGGCCGAAGACGGGATAGATATTGTATATGACCCTGATTTTAGGTTTATAGAAAAGATGCTTAATGAAAAAATATCAGGACAGAGAGTTTGCGTTCATTATCCTTCATACAGGAGACAGACGGGCTGCAAGGCTCTTGACAGCTTAATCGGCTGGAGCGGCATAGTGGAGGAATGTTAAGGAGGCATATGGAATCGGTTATTTCACTTGTTCTGGCAGCGGCAGGCTTTATAAGCGATCAGAAGGTAAAGAAGCATATCGAAAAGAATTATGATTTCAGGACGAAGAAGGAGCTGCTGTCAGGCGGACTCATAATAAGGAAATCACATAATTCCGGCTTCGCAATGAATGGATTTGAGCGCCGCGGACATTTGGTGCTGCTTGTTTCGGGCATAGTATTTATGGCGGTTCTCGTACTGTATGCGGTTGTTCTCGGAAAGAGCGGAAGAGGACTTATGAAGGCCGGTCTCGGTCTTATAGCAGGTGGCGCAGCCAGCAATGTATACGACAGATGGAAGCAGCGTTTTGTTGTTGATTATTTCAGCTTCGGCTTTTTGAAAAAGATTGTATTTAATCTGGCGGACATGTATATTATTATAGGCTGTCTGCTGGTTTTTGCGGCAGAGCTGCGCGGCAATACATGATGATTGTAATTTGACGTAAGAGCGGTAAGTGGGCTGCGGCCTATATTAATATTTCCAAACGGAGGTCGGATATGGATGATATGTATGGTGTTTCGTTAAAAAATGTAATTGAAAAGATGAATCTTGAGAATTGTACACCTGATGTCGATATCGATAAAGTTACTATCAGAAAACCGGACGTAAACAGACCGGCTCTTCAGCTTGCGGGCTTTATGGAAGAGTTTGACAATGACAGAATTCAGGTTATCGGTAATGTAGAGCATTCATATCTTAACATGCAGCCTGATAAGGACGAGCGTATGGCAAGATTCCTTACAACGGGAATTCCGTGCGTGGTTTTTTGCAGAGGCTTTGAGATTGATGAGGAAACAATAAAGAGTGCTACGGAAAACGGAGTACCGCTGCTTCGTACACAGATGACAACATCTGCCTTTATGGCGGAGGTAATACGCTGGCTTAATGTACAGCTTGCACCGTCGATGACCATTCACGGTGTTCTCGTCGATGTATACGGCGAGGGAATACTTATTACGGGTGAAAGCGGTATCGGTAAGAGTGAGGCAGCACTTGAGCTGATTAAGAGAGGACACCGTCTTGTAAGTGATGATGTTGTCGAGATTAGGAAGGTAAGTGATGAAACGCTTATCGGAACCTCTCCCGATATGACGAGACATTTTATTGAGCTGCGCGGCATAGGAATTATAAACGTTAAGACCCTGTTCGGTGTTGAGAGTGTTAAGAATACCCAGTCAATAGACCTTGTAATTAATCTTGAGGACTGGGACAGAGAAAAAGAATTTGACAGGATGGGACTTGAGGAGCATTATGTAAACTATCTCGGTAATAAGGTTGTCTGCCATAATCTGCCTGTTCGTCCGGGACGTAATCTTGCGGTTATCTGTGAGGCCGCTGCCGTTAACTGCCGTCAGAAGAAGATGGGATATAATGCGGCACTTGAATTGTATAATAAGGCAATTGCCAATATAAATAAAGATGCTTCTAAGGAGGAAAACTGGTAATGAGTAAGTATTGCTTTGGTGTAGACATTGGAGGAACCACGGTTAAGATTGGTCTTTTTACCGTTGAAGGAGAGCTTCTTGACAAGTGGGAAATCCCTACGGATAAAACTAACCATGGTGAAAAGGTACCTGCTGACATTGCAGCGTCGCTTAATGCCAAGATTGCGGAAAAGGGTCTTGATAAGGCTGATTTCTCAGGTGTCGGAATCGGTGTTCCGGGACCGGTAAATGAGAGCGGAACGGTAATGAAGTGTGCAAACCTCGGCTGGGGCGTTATGGATGTTAACGGAATCATGGGTGAGCTGACAGGCATGAAGTGTGTGGCAGCGAATGATGCTAATGTTGCAGCTCTCGGAGAGCTTTGGAAGGGCGGCGGCAAAGGATATAATACATTGGTGCTTCTGACACTCGGAACGGGAGTCGGCGGCGGAGTTGTCGTAAACGGAAAGGTAATACACGGAATTCACGGCGGCGGCGGTGAAATCGGACATATTGTTGTTAATCCTTCCGAGACGGCTGTTTGCGGCTGCGGCGGGCACGGACATCTTGAGCAGTATGCTTCGGCTACGGGTATTGTCAGACTGGCTGATAAGATGCTTAAGGAAACCGATAAGGAAAGCTCACTCAGATCACTTGAGACGATTACTGCCAAGGACATTTTTGATGCTGCCAAGGCAGGAGATGCAGCTGCGCTTGAGCTCGTTGACACAATGTGCGGTTATCTTGCTCTTGCACTTTCGGGTGTTGCGGCAACGGTTGATCCTGAGGTATATGTAATCGGCGGCGGAGTAAGCAAAGCAGGAACAATAATTACGGATACCGTTAAGAAGCATTTTGATGCAAATAACCTTAATGTTCTGGTCGGACGCGAGTTTAAGCTTGCAGAGCTCGGAAATGATGCGGGAATATACGGTGCCGCTTATCTTGCCTTACCGGAAAGAGCATAGCAGAAGTATCGTAACAGATAAATTTACTTTTTTTTGCATGAATGTATAGCCAAGTGCATAAAATCATGCTATAAATAATGAGGAGTGCGGATTTGAAATCGGATATATATAACAGATTGTGCGGGATACTGCCAAAGGAGCGTCTTTTTTCGGATGAGCCTTTGAAGAAGTATACAAGCTTTAAAATAGGCGGCCCCGCAGATTTTCTTGCGATTCCGCAGAACAGTGATGAATTAAAACAGCTTTTCAGTGCTTCTGAAGAGCTTGGTATTCCCTGCTACGTAATCGGAAATGGAAGTAATTTGCTTGTATCCGATGCGGGTTTTCGTGGAATTATTATACTGATTAAGGATATTAAGGCTGTGCCTGTGTTTGAGCAGGCAGGAGACAAAACGCGCGTGCGCGCAGCAGCCGGATGTCCGCTGTCACGTCTTGCGTTTGCGGTTGCTGACAAGGGGCTTAAGGGCTTTGAATTTGCAGCCGGGATTCCCGGGACTCTCGGCGGAGCCGTTGTTATGAATGCCGGAGCGTACGGCGGAGAAATAAAGCAGAGCATCATTTCTGCAACGGTTATGGATAAGTCAGGGCAGGTTAAGAGGCTTTTGGCTGATGAGCTTTGTCTCGGATATCGAAGCAGTATAATACAAAAAGAAGGATATACGGTTCTTGATGCTGAATTTGAGTTTGAAGCAGGCAATGCGGAGGATATTCGCAGTACCATAAACGAACTCAATGAACAGCGCAGACAGAAGCAGCCGCTTGAAAGTCCCAGTGCCGGAAGTACCTTTAAGCGCCCGGAGGGTAATTTCGCCGGAAAGCTTATTATGGAAGCAGGGCTTAGGGGCTTTAGTGTGGGTGATGCTGCAGTATCGGAGAAGCATTGCGGATTTGTGATTAATAAGGGTCAGGCAACCGCTGCCGATGTCTGTGAGCTGATTAAGCAGATTATAGACCGTGTATATACAAATTCCGGTATTATTCTTGAGCCGGAGATAAAGTTTTTGGGGGACATGGGTAATGTCGTTTTCCGGAGATGTTAAAAATGAACTGGCAGAGAATCTGCCCAAGGCAAGACATTGCCGGATAGCAGAGCTTGCGGCTCTGATAGGTATGTGCGGTGCGGTTGTTGAAGGAAGACCGGTATTCCGTTCGGAAAATCCGATTGTTGTCGGAAGAGCGACTTTACTGACGAGAAAGCTTTTTGGGGTTGAACTCGGACAGGCTGATGAAGATGAATGCGGCAAAATTCTGGAAACAGTCAAGGCTGTTTATGTTAATGAGGATAATGCGGATGAGCCATATTACCGAATCAGTAACATTGTAATACAGCAGCAATGCTGCAGAAGGGCATTTTTACGGGGGGCTTTTCTTGCGGGCGGTTCTTTAAGTGATCCGGATAAAATGTATCATTTCGAGATTTCCGTTCCGAATAAAAGTCAGGCTGAGCAGCTGACAGATGTAATCAGCAGCTTTGGCATTGAAGCAAAGACTATACAGAGAAAGCGCTATTATGTGGTTTATGTTAAGGAAAGCGAACAGATTGTTGATCTTCTTAACATTATGGAAGCACATGTGGCACTGATGGATCTTGAAAACATTCGTATTCTTAAGGACATGCGTAATGCGGTTAACAGGCGTGTTAATTGCGAGGCAGCCAATATCAATAAGACAGTAATGGCGGCTTCAAAGCAGATTGAGGATATAAATTACTTACGTGATACCATCGGACTTGATAAGCTGAGCGAAGAGCTTGCAGAGACAGCCCGACTCAGAATTGCTTATCCGGAAGCATCCCTGCTGGAATTAGGAAAATTACACGGGGTTCCGATAGGCAAATCCGGTGTGAATCATAGATTAAAGAAACTATCAGGTATAGCGGAAAAAATGCAAAGCAGTGTGTAATTGGAGAATGGAGGACAGTATGATTCAGAAAAATATGGCGATTGATATTACGGCGGATCTTGATAAGCGCCCGATTGCTAAGCTTGTTCAGGAGGCCAGTAAGTACGAGAGCAGTATTTATTTCGAGTACAAGGACAAGAAGGTAAATGCGAAGAGCATCATGGGGATGATGACCTTCATAAGTATTATGAATAAGGCAACTGCCGCAAATGACATGATTACGGTTATTGTTAACGGTAGTGATGAAGAAGAGGCCATGAAGAATATTGAGGCATTTTTCGCATAGTAAGCTTGGCGGTATAATAAATAAAGAGTAATTTTACTAAGGTCAAAAAAGGAGTTTCGGGTGAGAGACTCTTTTTTTATTTTTACTATTATGCTATAATAATTGTATATGCGATTTCATGATAAGGGACGGCTGACTGCCCTGTGATTTCACGCTGACTAGTTATTTTTAAGGGGATAAAAATGGGAAAGAGACAAGAAGAAATAAAGAGAAAAAGACTTGTAGGTGTAATAATAATTGAGCTGGTTATAGTTGTAATACTGCTTATGGCTATCGGCTTTGGTTGGTTCAGTAATGATGATTCATCAGGTAATAATACTGTACAGGAGAATAATAAGACAGCTTCCGAGGATGCAACTCCAAGCCCGTCACCTACGCTGACTCCCACCCCCACACCGGTTCCGACTCCCACGCCGGACCCTATAGAGGAGCAGCGGCTTAAGGAGGAAGCAGAGCGTGCAAAGAGGGAGGAGCAGGCTGCTGCTGTTTTGGAAGAAGCAGGTTTGCTTGCTGCGATGTATGATTATGATGAAGCCATCACGCTTATTAAAAGCATAGAAGGATATGAGACTCTTGAGAGTCTTACCTCAGCACTTGCCGATATAGAGGCACAAAAGGCTGCATGTGTTGTATGGCATGATAATACACAGATCAGTCATTTGTTCGTGCACTCACTGATTGTAGATACAAAAAGAGCCTTCGGACCGGGAAGCTCACAGCCGAGGGGCTATAACAAGTATATGACTACCGTTGATGAATTCAATAAAATGCTCGAGCAGATGTATGAGCGGGGATATGTGCTTGTAAGTGTTCATGATATTGCCGAGAGAGTTGTTTTGGAGGACGGAACGGAGAAGCTTGTGAAGAAGGATATTCTTCTTCCTGAGGGAAAGATTCCGTTTGTACTCTCGCAGGATGATGTGAATTATTATCAGTATATGGACGGCGACGGATTTGCGGACAGGCTTGTAATCGGGGAGGACGGTCTCCCGACCTGTCAGTATACGGATGTTGACGGGAATGTCATGTACGGTGAGTATGATGTGCTTCCGATTGTTGACCGTTTTATCAGAGAACATCCTGATTTTTCATACAGAGGAGCAAAGGGAATTCTTGCCATAACAGGCTATGAGGGTGCGCTTGGTTATGATACGGCATGGCATATGTATGATATGTCAAATGCGGAGGATGTGGCACGTCTTAAGGAGCAGCAGGAGCAGGCTACTGCCGTTGCTGAGGCAATAAAGGCGGACGGCTGGGAGTTTGCAAGTCACAGCTATACACATACAAGTATGACGACCAACAGTATCGATAAGGTAATTTACGATACTGATAAGTGGGAGAAAGAGGTTAAGCTCATACTGGGTGAGACTGATATATATATTTATCCCTTCGGCGCGGATATATGCGACTGGAGGGGCTACAGCGGAGATAAGTTTGACAAGCTTAAGTCAGCGGGCTTCTGGTATTTTTGTAATGTTGATTCATCAAGATACTGGATACAGATAAGAGAGCAGTATTTCAGAATGGGAAGAATAAATGCGGACGGTGAGCGTATGTATAAGAATCCCGAGAAGCTGGAGTACTTCTTTGACGTGGATTATGTATTTGATAAATCACGGACAACACCCGTTGAATAAGGCAATTGAATTAGTGTTGAAGAATGGAGACTATTATGGCATTTACACATTTGCATGTGCATACGGAGTACAGCCTTCTGGACGGTTCCAGTAAGATTAAGGAGCTTGCTGCGAGGGCTACGCAGCTCGGGATGGATAGTCTGGCTATAACCGATCATGGTGTAATGTTCGGAGTAATTGATTTTTACCGTGCCTGCCATGCCAATGGTGTTAAGCCGATTATAGGCTGTGAGGTTTATGTTGCGCCGGGCTCAAGATTTGATAAGGAAGCATCCGTATCCGATGAGCGCTACCATCATCTTGTACTGCTTGCGGAAAATGACATGGGCTATTCGAATCTTATGAAAATAGTTTCGAAGGGCTTTACCGAGGGCTTTTACTATAAGCCGCGTGTCGATTACGAGCTTCTTGAGCAGTACCATGAGGGAATTATTGCGCTGTCGGCGTGTCTTGCGGGTGAAGTGGCCGTTGAGCTTCGAAAGGGACAGTATGAGCAGGCGAAAAAGGCGGCGCTCAGGATGGAAGCGATTTTCGGGAAGGACAATTACTTCCTTGAGCTTCAGGACCACGGAATTCCTGAGCAGAAAATGGTAAATGCCTCGCTTTTACGGCTTAGTGAGGAAACCGGAATAAAGCTTGTTGCGACGAATGATGTTCACTACATATATGCCGAGGATGCTGAGGCGCATGATATTCTGCTCTGCATTCAGACCCAGAAGAAGGTATCCGATGATGACCGCATGCGCTATGAGGGCGGACAGTATTATCTCAAATCAGAGCAGGAAATGAGACAGCTGTTTCCTTATGCGGCAGAGGCAATCGATAATACACATGACATTGCCATGCGATGCAATGTTACAATAGAATTCGGTAATTATAAGCTGCCGAAATTTGATGTCCCCGGCGGAATGAGTGCTGAGGAGTATTTAAGAAAGCTTTGTGAGGAGGGACTTGCAAGGCGTTATCCCGATGCTGCGGGTGAAGAGCTTGAGCGGCTTAAGAAGCAGCTTGATTATGAGCTTGATACAATTAAGAATATGGGCTTTGTTGATTACTTTCTGATTGTATGGGACTTTATCAGATACGGTCGTGAAAATGGCATAGCAGTAGGACCGGGACGCGGAAGTGCTGCCGGAAGTATAGTTTCATATTCACTCGGAATAACTAACATCGATCCTGTAAAGTACAGCCTGCTGTTTGAGCGTTTCCTTAATCCGGAGCGTCTTACGATGCCGGATATCGATATAGATTTTTGCTTTGAACGGCGTTCCGAGGTTATCGACTACGTTGTTGAAAAGTATGGCAGAGACAGGGTTGTACAGATTGTTACATTTGGTACAATGGCGGCACGCGGAGTGCTCCGCGATGTCGGCAGGGCTCTTGACATGCCGTATGCGAAGGTCGATTCCATTGCCAAAATGGTTCCGATGGAGCTTAACATAACCATAGATAAGGCATTGCAGAATAATCCCGAGCTTAAGACCGTATATGATGCGGACGAAGAGGTGCGCAAGCTTATTGATATGTCAAAGAGGCTTGAGGGTCTTCCGAGACATACCTCAATGCATGCAGCGGGAGTTGTTATCAGTAATGCTCCGGCGGACGATTATGTTCCGCTTTCCCGTTCTGCGGATGACACAATAACTACCCAGTATACCATGACCACACTCGAGGAGCTGGGACTTTTAAAAATGGATTTTCTCGGGCTTCGTACCCTTACGGTAATTCAGAATGCCGTAAAGCTTGCAATAAGCTCGGGAGCTGTTGATACCCTGGATATAGATAATATCGACTATTCGGATAAAAGGGTCTTTGATTTGATTGCCTCGGGAAAAACAGAGGGTGTTTTTCAGCTTGAAAGCACCGGAATGAAGAATTTCATGAAGGAGCTTAAGCCTGAGAGCATGGAGGATATTATAGCGGGAATCTCGCTTTACAGACCGGGCACCATGGATTTTATTCCGAAGTATATTAAAGGTAAACAGGCACTTGGTGAAGTAACCTATGAATGCGATGAGATAAGACCTATTCTTGAGCCTACCTACGGCTGTATAGTATATCAGGAACAGGTTATGCAGATTGTGCGTGACCTTGCCGGCTACAGCTACGGACGAAGCGACCTTGTAAGAAGAGCCATGTCCAAAAAGAAAGCCGATGTTATGGCAAAGGAGCGTAAGAACTTTGTTGAGGGTAATCCCGAGGAAAATGTTCCGGGCTGTGCCGCAAGAGGAATTCCGGCTGATGTGGCAAACAAGATATTCGACGAAATGACGGATTTTGCGAAATACGCCTTCAACAAGTCGCATGCTGCTGCGTATGCGGTAGTTGCTTATCAGACGGCGTATCTGAAATGCTATTATCCCGTACAGTTTATGGCGGCACTTATGAGCTCCGTAATCGATAACTCGGGGAAGGTTGCCTCATATATATATGTTTGCCGTCAGATGGGAATAGAGCTTCTTCCTCCCGATATAAACGAGGGTGACGTAAACTTTGCCGTAAGCGGAAATGCGATACGATATGCGCTGTCTGCGATAAAGGGAGTGGGAAGACCGGTTGTCGAGGCAATCGTCAAGGAAAGAAATGAGAACGGAAAATTTAAGGATTTAAAGGATTTTGCAATGCGCATGTCAACCAAGGAGGCAAATAAGCGCATTATTGAAAATATGATAAAGGCGGGCGCTATGGATTCACTTCCGGGAACCCGCAGACAGCTGATGCTGGTATATATGCAGGTTCTTGATATTGTGGCGGACGAGAAAAAGGTATCTCTGTCAGGTCAGATGAGTCTGTTCGACCTTGTCGGTGAGGCTGCACGGAGTGAGGACGAGATAAAGCTTCCGGATGTGAGGGATTATTCGCTTGAGGAGGTTCTTGCGTTTGAAAAGGATGTGCTCGGAATCTACATCAGCGGTCATCCGCTTAATGCATATAAGGGGCTTCTCGATAAGAATGTCAATGCATCGACTCTTGACTTCCTGATTGATGAGGAGACCAACGAGCCGAAGGTTCAGGATCAGTCGGTGGCGGTTATCGGCGGAATAGTAACGGGCAAGCTGCTGAAAACGACCCGCTCGAATTCAGTTATGGCATTTCTGACTGTTGAGGATATGTTTGGTACGGTTGAGGTTCTCGTCTTTCCTAAGGATTATGAGCGCTACAGGCCTATTCTCGAGCCCGATGCGAAGCTGCTTATAAAGGGCAGGGTAACGGTTGAGGAAGAGAAGGGCGCAAAGCTGATTTGTCAGGATATAGTTGCTTTTGAAAATCTGCCGAGAGAGCTTTGGATACAGTTTAAGGATATTGATTCATATAAGGAATGTGAAAACAGTTTATTAAGTATGCTTTCGGAATATGACGGAGCGGATTCGGTCAATATATATTGCAGTAAGGAAAAGGCAATGAAGAAGCTTCCGCCGAGCCGCAGTGTGGGAATAAACGAAACCCTGCTGATAAAGCTTCGTACGGAATACGGTGAGGATAATATCCGGATTACCGATAAGGCATATGAGTGGAAATATAGGAATTAGTGTGAAAGCAAATAGCCATTGAGATATTTCTTGCGACAGGTCGCTCAGAAATGTTGGTTAGTGTGAATTACGGAGGTGGATATGAAAAAGGAGAGCAATGAAGTGAACAATATAGTTAAGACAATAGGTGTCCTTACAAGCGGCGGTGATGCACCGGGCATGAATGCTGCAATACGTGCGGTTACAAGAAGTGCGCTGTCACACGGAATGCAGGTAAAGGGAGTCAGAAGAGGTTTTTCGGGACTGATTGATGAAGATTTTATTGAGATGAACAGCCGGAGTGTTGCCGATACAATACAAAGAGGCGGAACCTTTTTATATACGGCGCGCTGTCCCGAGATGATGACTAAGGAGGGACAGGATAAGGCTGCCGAAAACTGTCGGAAAAACGGAATTGATGCGCTGGTCGTAATAGGCGGAGACGGTTCCTTCAGAGGCTGTCAGGCTCTTAGAGAGAGGGGAATAAATGTAATCGGAATTCCCGGAACAATCGATCTTGATATAGCATGCACCGAGTATACAATCGGCTTTGATACTGCCGTTAATACGGCAATGGAGGCAATTGACAGAATAAGGGATACCTCTACCTCTCAGGAGCGTTGCAGCATTATTGAGGTTATGGGAAGACATGCCGGATATATTGCCCTGTGGTGCGGACTTGCAAACGGTGCCGAGGCTGTGCTTACAACCGAGCTTTACAATTATGAGGAGCAGAAGCTCATCAATGATATTCTTACAAA
Source organism: Lachnospiraceae bacterium (assembly GCA_045578645.1). GTDB lineage: Bacteria > Bacillota > Clostridia > Lachnospirales > Lachnospiraceae > RUG11977. Next base: position 2,628 of record JAZNKQ010000131.1, on the reverse strand, counting down.
GAGAAAGAGCGGCAGAAAGCATTACATCATAATAAATGCCGAGGGCATCGGTGATTCCGAGGGTATGGCAAAGCGTATAGAATATGCAACCGGGATGTCAACCAGTGCAACTATACTCGGATATCTGCAGAGAGGCGGAAGGCCTACCTGTAAGGACAGAGTTTATGCAACCGCAATGGGTGCGAAGGCTGTTGATATTCTGCGCAAGGGCGGAAAAAACAGAATTGTGGCATACAGAAACGGTGCGTTTGTTGACTTTGATTTTGATGAAGCGCTGTCAATGCATAAGCAGCTTGACCCTCATCTTGTTGATATGCTCGGAAAGCTGACACGTAAGGGTGACAATAAGGTTATGCGGCAGGAGGGTATGCTTCCTGTAGATAAGGAAGACAGCAGCGACAAGACAATCGGAATTCTTACGAGCGGCGAGGACGCTCCGGGAATGAATGCGGCAATCAGAGCCGTAGTCAGAACCGCTATCGGTAAGAAGATGAAGGTTATTGGAATTCGCAGGGGTTATGCGGGTCTTATGGACAGGGATGTAATTGAGATGACCAATAAGACCATGTCCGAAACCGTGCAGCTCGGCGGAACCCAGCTGCTTGCATCCGATTGCCCTGAGTTCCTTACCGAACAGGGACAGGAAAAGGCGATTAAGTATATTAAGGAACTTGGAATCGATGCTCTTGTGGTGATTGGAGGAAACGGTTCGCTTCGCGGAGGTCTCGACCTTATTTCGCACGGAATAAATGTAATCGGAATTCCTGCGACAATCGACTTAAGCGTTGCCTGCACGGAGTATACAATCGGCTTTGATACTGCGGTTAATACTGCGATGGACGCAATAGATAAAATAAGAGACACCTCTCAGTCACATGAGCGCTGCAGTGTTATTGAGGTTGCGGGAAAGCGCTGCGGCTTTAATGCACTCTGGTGCGGTATCGCAAACGGTGCGGAGGAGATTCTGACGAAGGAATATTACGATAACAACCAGCAGAGAATTATCGGAGATATCATAAATAAAAAGAAAATCGGTAAGAGGCTGCATCTGATTGTTAACTCGGAGGCTGTAGGAAAATCAAACAGTCTTGCAAAGAATATTGAGTTTGCAACCGGGCTTGAAACAAGAGCTACCATACTCGGACAGCTTCAGCGCGGAGGCCGCCCTACCTGTCAGGACAGAGTATTTGCATCGGCTATGGGCGGAAAGGCCGTTGAGGTACTTAGTGCCGGACTCGAAAACAGGATTATCGCTTACGTAAACGGTGAGTTTGTTGATTTTGATTATATCGAGGCAATGAAGATGGAAAGAATGCCGGATTCATATCTGATAGAGACTGCCAAAAGGATGTCGAGGTAACGGCGTAAACTACAGACGGATGAATTTGGAAAGGATTTTTGAATGAATAAGCGGTTTAAGAAATTTTTATCGTTCTATAAGCCATATAAATCAATCTTTATAAAGGATATGCTGTGTGCACTGCTTGCAGCGGGAATTACCCTGACATATCCTATGATACTCCGCTATATAACCAATACGGTGCTGGTAAATAATGAGATTGACGAGGCTGTCGGAATAATAATCAAGCTGGCCTGCGTGATGCTGGGGCTGGCAATTATAGAAATGCTTTGTAATTTTTATGTGTCATGCAAGGGGCATATTATGGGTACCTATATGGAATCCGATATGCGAAATGAGCTGTTTGAGCATTATCAGAAGCTGTCCTTCAGCTTCTATGATAATCAGAAAACCGGTCAGCTTATGTCAAGAATAACAAATGACCTTTTTGACGTAACCGAGCTTGCACATCATGGTCCTGAGGATATTACGATATCGGTAATTAAGTTTATCGGAGCCTTCGTTATTCTTGTAAGGATTGACTGGAAGTTAACGATTATAGCCTTTATACTTATTCCGTTCATGATTGTTTTTGCGGGCTCGCTGCGGAAGAAGATGAAGATTGCTTTCAAGAGAAATCGCGAGAGAATTGCGGATATCAATGCTCAGATTGAGGACAATCTGTCCGGAATACGTGTCGTAAAGTCCTTTGCCAACGAGGAGCAGGAGCTTGAAAGCTTTCATCACGGAAACGGTCTGTTTGTTGACAGTAAGAAAAATTCTTACCTGCAAATGGGTAAGTTCCATTCAGGACTCGGTTTCTTTACAAGCATGCTTTCGGTAGTCGTGATTGTAGGCGGAAGTCTTATGATAGCGGGCGGAAGCGTAGAGGTAAGCGACCTGTTAACCTTTATGCTGTATATAAACAATATGATAGAGCCTGTCAAAAAGCTGATTAACTTTACGGAGCAGTTCCAGAACGGAGCAACCGGCTTTAACAGATTCTGTGACATTCTTGACATTGAGCCCGATATACTTGATACACCTGATGCGAAGGAGCTTAAGGATGTCCGCGGAGATATAAGCTTTAAGCAGGTTGCCTTCAGATATAACGATACCTTATCGGATGTATTCAGGGATATAAGCCTTGATGTTCAGGCGGGTGAATATATAGCGCTTGTCGGCTCCTCGGGTGTCGGCAAAACAACAATGTGCAGTCTGATTCCGAGATTCTATGAAGCCTCGGAGGGACAGATTCTTATTGACGGACAGAATATTAAAGACGTTAC
>JAZNKQ010000130.1:0-10529 GCA_045578645.1 Lachnospiraceae bacterium | reverse complement strand
TGACACTGAATTATGACATGACATTCTTAACAATTCTGCTGAGCGGTCTGTATGACAGCGATACAAAAAAGGATGAATGCCGATGTGTTGCACATCCGTTTGAGAAGCATGAAACAAGAATAAATGAATTTACCGAATATGCTGCGGATATGAATATCGTTCTTTCGTATTATCAGTGCATGGATGACTGGAATGACAGCAGAAAAGTCGGAAAAAGAATGTTTGCCGTATTAATTAAAGGGGCGGCATTAAGAGTAGAAAAAAAATATCCCGAAAAGGTAAGCAAAATCAAAGAGGAGCTTGGAAAGCTCGGAGAATATGAAAGAAAAAATTCGACAGATATTGATGCGGTTTCGGGATGCTTCGGAAGACTGATGGCAGTGATTTGCGCATACAAGAAGGATGAGTGGGAGGAATATCTTAACCGAATCGGATTTTATCTGGGAAAGTATATTTATCTGCTGGATGCCTTTGAGGATTATGCGGAGGATGTTAAGAAGGAGCGGTATAATCCGCTCGGAGAAAGAGCAAAGGATAAGGAATACTGCCAAAGCCTTCTTACAATGATGATGGCAGAGTGTTCGGCTGCGTTTGAAATGCTGCCGATTGTGGAAAATCTTGAGATACTGCAGAACATTCTTTATGCCGGAGTCTGGACAAGGTTTATGAATAAAAAAGGGTTGGAGAGTAAAAAAGATGATTGATCCTTACGGAGTATTGGGAGTCAGCAGAAATGCGGATGAAACTGAAATAAAAAAAGCATACAGGGCCTTAAGCAAGAAGTATCATCCGGATAATTTTGCGAACAGTCCCGATAAGGGAAAGGCTGAGGAAAAATTTAAACAGATTCAGCAGGCATATGAGCAGATTATTCGTGAAAGAAAGCAGGGCTACAGCTCAGAAGACGGATACGGTCAGCAAAGCTACGAAGATAATCCTTACGGCGGCTTTGGCGGTTTCGGTTTTGGCTTCGGCGGCTTTGGCGGCTTCAACGGTTATCAGAGACAGACGGATTCCGGTCAGGATCAGATGACGCGGGATTTAAAATCAGCTGCAGTATATATAAATAACGGATATTATAATGAAGCCTTAAACGTACTTAATTCTATGGACGACAGAAACGATAAGTGGTATTATTATAGTGCTATTGCAAACATGGGACTTGGTAATAATGTAACGGCTCTTGAGCATGCAAGGAATGCACAGAGAATGAATCCGAATAATACTGAATACGAAAGACTTGTAAGAAGTATTGAAAGCGGAAACACCTGGTATGCGGGCAGACAGACCTCCTACGGTTACGGTAATATGGGAGGGGGAAATATCTGCGGTAAGATAATCATTGCCAATGTCGTATGTAATCTGTGCTTCGGAGGCGGAAGATTCTGCTGCGGCAGACCTAACGGATTATGGTGCTGATTGTAAAAATACTTTTTCTGTTAATTATAAATTGTCTTCTGTTTTGCGGCTGTAAAAGCGGCATTTCAGAAGTCATGTCAAAAAACGGATATTATTTTGATACGGTTATTGAAATTTCCCTGTATGAAGGCGGCAGTGAGGAAATTATCAATAACTGTTTTTCTTTGTGTGCGGAATATGAAGATATTTTCAGTCCGACACGAAAGACAAGTGAGCTGTACATGCTTAATAAACAAAATGAAAATCCTGATAATAATAAAATAAAATATGAATTATCCGATACACTTGCAGATGCAGTCGGGCTGGCACTTGAATACTGCCGGGAGAGTAACGGAAGGTTTGATATAACAATAAGACCGGTATGCGAGCTATGGGATTTTACGGGCAATGCTGATGAACTCCCCGAGCCTTCGCTTATCAGCGAAAAAATTAAGCTTGTTGACTATAATGCAATAAAACTTGAAGGAAATAAATTAAGCTTTGAATTTACCGGAATGAAGATTGATTTGGGTGCGGTTGCCAAAGGCTACATTGCAGACCGACTTAAAGAGTATCTTATCTCAGAGGGAGTAAGCTCGGCAATAATTAATCTTGGGGGAAATGTTCTGTGCATAGGCGGAAAAGGTGAAAAAGATAGCTTTAATATCGGAATACAGCTTCCCTTTGCCGATAATGGTATAAATGATGTTGTAAAAATAAGAGATAAATCAGTTGTTACATCGGGTGTATATCAAAGGTATTTTATTAAGGATGATATACTGTATCATCATGTTTTGGATTCGGCTACCGGATATCCCGTTAAAACGGATATTGTGTCGGTTTCCGTTGTTTCAGATGAGTCTGTGACCGGAGATATCTTAAGTACGGTTATTCTTGTTTCGGGAGAGAAATATGCAGAAGAGCTTATTAAGGAAAATAAGGCATTGGGTGTTATGCTTATTTATTCGGACGGCAGAACCGCATATTACGGCGAGTTTGAGAATTTGAAATAACTATATCATTGACAAATGAATAAATAAGTATATAATATGTATAAATATTCAGATAAACGTAAAAAGTATACGGAGGTCGTGTATGAAAAAAAGAGTTTTTATTGACGGACGTGAAGGTACAACAGGATTAAGAATTTTTGAACGCTTTGAAAAAAGAGATGATATAGAATTAATGAGCATAGAGAGTGAGCTTAGAAAGGACCCTGAGGAGAGAAAAAGATTAATTAACTCGTCTGATATAACCTTTCTCTGCCTGCCGGATGCAGCAGCAAGAGAAGCGGTTGCTATGGTAGAAAATCCGGATGTAACAGTAATTGATACCTCGACTGCTCACAGAACGGAGCCCGGATGGGCATACGGATTTCCCGAGCTTTCAGCAGAGCACAGAGAAAAAATTGCAACAGAGAAGAAAATTGCGGTTCCGGGATGCCATGCAAGCGGTATAATCGCATTGCTTTATCCGCTGACTAAAAGCGGATTGTTAACAAAAGAAGCTCTTGTTCACTGTATGTCGATATCGGGATACAGCGGAGCAGGAAAGAAAGCAATCGCCGCATATGGCGATGCAGACAGACCGAAGGAGTTTTCATCACCAAGACAGTATGCGCTTACACAGCAGCATAAGCATTTAAAGGAAATTATTCATGTATGCGGATTGAATAATGCACCCGTATTTTCACCGCTTATTTGTGACTATTACAGCGGAATGGAAGTGTCTGTTCAGCTTCATGCCTCAGAGCTTAGTAAGAAAACAGGTCTGGATGAGCTTCGTGAGCTTTACTGCAGTCATTACGATGATTCGGCCTTTATCCGTGTAAGAGAAAGCGGATATGAAGAAGGCTTTGGCGGTTTTTACGGTGCAAATAATCTTTCGGGATTGGACATCATGGAAATAATGGTGAACGGAAATGATGATCGTATTTTATTGACCTCGCGCTTTGACAATCTTGGTAAGGGCGCATCGGGAGCAGCAATACAGTGTATGAATATATCAATGGGAATAGACGAAAAAACAGGACTTGTATTATAGGAGGGACTTATGAAAACAATAAACGGCGGAATTTGCGCACCTAAGGGCTTTAAAGCTTCGGGAATTTGCTGCGGAATAAGAAAAGGAAAAACAAAAAAGGATTTAGCGCTTATTATCAGTGATGCAGTATGCAGTGCAGCAGCAGTATATACAACAAATCTTGTAAAGGGAGCACCGATTACCGTTACAAAGAATAATATTGAAAACGGATATGCTCAGGCTGTTATCTGTAACAGCGGAAATGCAAATACCTGTAATGATAACGGTATAGAGATTGCCGAGGGAATGTGCTCTCTTGTTGAAAAGCATGCAGGGATTAATGCAAAGGATGTTATTGTTGCTTCTACCGGAGTTATCGGACAAAAGCTCAGCCTTGAGCCCATAAGCAACGGTATGGAAAAGCTTGTATCGGAATTAAGTGATAACGGAAGTGAAACTGCTGCCAATGCAATTATGACAACGGACACAAAGCTGAAGGAGATTGCCGTTGAATTTGAAATCAGCGGAAAGCCCTGCAGACTTGGAGCTATTGCAAAGGGCTCAGGCATGATTCATCCGAATATGGCGACAATGCTCTGCTTTATTACCGGTGATGTAAATATTTCTCCCGCAATGCTTAACAAGGCGCTTTCCGAAGATATTAAGAATACCTTTAATATGGTAAGTGTCGACGGAGATACCTCAACAAACGATATGGTAAGTATTATGTGCAACGGACTTGCCGGAAATGATATCATTGAATCCGAATCGGAGGACTATCTTACCTTCTGCAAGGCGCTTAATGTAATAACCTCATACATATGCAGAAGTATTGCCGCTGACGGCGAGGGTGCTACAAAGCTCCTTGAATGTAATGTAACAGGCGGTCTTGATATTGAAAACGCCAGAATTATTGCAAAATCCGTAATCTGCTCAAGCCTATTCAAGGCAGCAATGTTCGGAGCGGATGCAAACTGGGGACGTGTTCTTTGCGCAATCGGATACAGTGGTGCAAAGACCGATGTTAATAAGATTTCTGTTGAGTTTGAGTCAAAGGCAGGTAAAATTCTTGTATGTCAAAACGGGGCCGGAGTAGCTTTTTCGGAAGAAGAGGCTAAAAAGGTACTTACCGAGGATGAAATTAAGATTAATATAGGCCTTGGAGACGGAGTGGCAAATGCAACTGCATGGGGCTGTGATTTAACCTATGATTATGTTAAAATAAACGGTGATTACCGTACCTGATATATAAATTATACAGAAAGGCGTTATAAATAATATGAATAATTCACAGAGAGCAGAGGTGCTTATTCAGGCACTTCCCTATATACAGAAATATAACAATAAAATAGTGGTTGTAAAATACGGCGGCAATGCAATGCTTAATGAGGAGCTTAAGAATGCGGTTATGGGAGATATAGTTCTTCTTTCATTAATCGGAATCAAGGTTGTTCTTGTTCATGGCGGCGGTCCGGAGATTACCGATGCCTTAAAGGCAATGGGTAAAAAGAGCGAGTTTGTAAACGGCCTGCGTGTAACGGATGAGGAAACGGCACAGATTGCGCTGATGGTGCTTGCAGGTAAGATAAATAAGAATCTTGTAAATCTTATCGGAAAGATCGGAGGAAAGGCTATCGGTTTATGCGGCCTTGATTCACAGATGCTTAAGGCGGAAATGCTTAATAAGGAGCTCGGATATGTGGGTGAAATCACACATGTAAATCAGAAGCCAATATTAGACCTTCTTGAAAAGGGCTATATTCCGGTAATATCAACAGTCGGTTATGATGATGACGGAAACTGCTACAATATCAATGCTGATACAGCTGCTGCAAGAATTGCAGGAAAGCTTGGTGCGGAAAGTCTTGTTTCCATGACTGATATTGACGGTATCCTTCGTGACCAGAAGGACCCTTCAACCCTTATAAAGAAGATTAATGCAAGCGAAGCGCCCCAGTTAATGCGTGAGGGTATTATATCCGGAGGCATGATTCCTAAGGTTGAATGCTGTATTGAGGCAATAAGACGCGGAGTTAAGAAGGTGTTTATAATAAACGGAACGACACCTCACTCGATTCTTATTGAAATTCTTACCGATGAAGGAATCGGAACAATGTTTGTTTAGTTATTGATGAAACGGAGAGCATATGAATAATACGAAAATTGATGATAAAAAATACATTGCCAATACATATGCGCGATTCGATGTTGAGCTTGTAAAAGGACAGGGTTCGGTTTTATATGATGAGAACGGAAAGAAATATATTGACCTCGGAAGCGGAATTGCGGTAAACTGTTTTGGTATCGGTGATAATGAATGGAAGAATGCGGTTACGGAGCAGCTTAACCGGATTCAGCATACATCAAATCTTTATTACAGTGAGCCGCAGGTTAAGCTTGCCAAGCTGCTGTGCGAGCGTACAGGAATGAAAAAGGTTTTCTTTGCCAATTCAGGTGCGGAAGCAAATGAATGTGCGATTAAGGCTGCAAGAAAGTATTCTTCAGATAAATACGGTGACGGAAGGAATGTAATAATTACCCTTGTAAACAGCTTCCACGGAAGAACAATTACAACACTTTCCGCTACAGGACAGGATGTATTCCATAAAAGCTTCGGACCGTTTACGGAGGGCTTTGTATATGCAAATGCCAATTGCTTCGATGAGATTAAAGAGCTCTGCGGCAAATATAAGGTATGTGCAATAATGATGGAGCTTGTTCAGGGTGAGGGCGGTGTAATGGCGCTTGAGCCTGAGTATGTAAAGCGGGTTGAAGCATTTGCGGCGGAAAATGATTATCTTCTTATAATCGATGAGGTTCAGACAGGTAACGGAAGAACCGGTGAGCTTTATGCTTTTATGAATTACGGAATTATGCCTGATATTGTAAGCACCGCAAAGGGTATTGCAGGCGGACTTCCCTTCGGAGCATGTCTGCTTGGCGAAAAATGCAAGGATGTACTGGGAAGCGGTTCTCACGGCTCTACCTTTGGCGGAAACCCGATATGTGCCGCAGGTGCATATAATGTGCTTTCTCGTATTGACGAGGAGCTTCTTGAGGGCGTTAAGGAAAGAAACCGCTATATTCTTGAGGCCTTGAAGGACGCTAAGGGAGTAAAGAGTGTAAGCGGAATGGGACTTATGCTCGGAATCGAGGTTGACGGAAATGCACGTGAAATTGTTGAAAAGGCAATTGAAAAGGGCGTCATAGCTCTCACGGCAAAGCATAAGGTAAGATTACTTCCGGCTCTGAATATTCCCATGGAAGTGCTTAGGGACGCAATTGAAATATTAAAGAAGGTTATTGAAGAAAACAGTAATTAAGTTTTACATATTCAGTGAATGAAAGGCGGAGAATATAATGAAGCATTTACTCAGATTACAGGACTTGACGACAGAGGAACTTACAGGTATTCTTAATCTTGCGGATCAGCTTAAGTATGAGCAGAAGCATAATATTGCGCATCAGCATTTAAAGGGAAAGACCCTCGGTATGATTTTTACAAAGTCATCAACGCGTACAAGAGTATCATTTGAAGTCGGAATGTATCAGCTTGGCGGAAGCGCACTTTTCTTAAGCAAGAATGATCTTCAGATTGGAAGAGGAGAGCCGATTAAGGATACTGCAAGAGTTTTATCGAGATACCTTGACGGAATCATGATAAGAACATATGCACAGCAGGATGTTGATGATCTTGCGGAATACGGCAGCATACCGATTATTAACGGTCTGACCGATTATGCGCATCCCTGCCAGGTACTTGCAGATTTAATGACAATACGTGAATATAAGAAGAGCCTTAAGGGCTTAAAGCTTGCATTTATAGGTGACGGAAATAATATGGCAAATTCACTTATTGCCGGCGGTATTCTTTCAGGAATGAAGGTGGCAATCGGAAGTCCCAAGGATTATCGTCCCGATGCAAAGCTTTGTGAATGGGCATCAAAGAACGGAGAGCTTTTGCTTACCGACGATATTTTTGAGGCTGCAAAGGATGCTGATGTTATCTATACTGATGTTTGGGCTTCAATGGGTCAGGAGGACGAGAGCGAGAAGCGCCGCAAAGCATTTGCAGGTTATCAGGTAAATGACGAGCTTATGAAGGTTACAAATAATGCAATGGTAATGCATTGTCTTCCGGCTCATCGCGGAGAAGAAATTACTGATGAAGTATTTGAAGCACACGCAAATGAGATATTTGATGAGGCAGAGAACAGACTGCATGCTCAGAAGGCAGTTATGGTTATGCTTATGAAATGAGGACCTGTATGAGAATGGTTTTATCAATTCTGGTGGAAAATACATCAGGTGTTTTGAGTCGTGTTTCCGGTCTTTTCAGCAGACGCGGATATAATATAAGCAGTCTTACCGTTGCGGAAACAGAGAAGAAGCAGCTTTCAAGAATGACTGTGGTTGCCGAGGGTGACGAACAGATTCTTGAACAGATTAAGAATCAGCTGATGAAGCTTGAAGATGTTATTTCAATCGATGAGCTTAAGTCCAGATCTTCTGTATGCAGAGAGCTGATGCTTATTAAGATTGCATGTAATATAGAAAGCAGGCAGACGCTTGTGACGCTTGCCGAGATATTCCATGCTAAAATAGTTGATGTGTCAAATGATTCACTGATGATGGAGCTTACGGGTAATCAGGATAAAAACGATTCATTTATAAAAATGCTTTCTGACTATGAGATTATAGAGATGGTCAGAACGGGAGTGACGGGTCTGATGCGTGCTGATGCGGAGGATTACGCCAATGAATAATTAACTGCAATGTTGCGCCATTTTTAATGACGCAACTTTGTTAAGTTTAAGTAAATGTTATTAACAGGAGGCAGAAATGAGCGAAAATTGTTCACACGACTGCGGAAGCTGCAGTGAAAACTGCTCAAGCAGAGATGAGGGGAATAAAAAAGAGAGCTTCGCGGCGCCGATGAATTCAAACAGTAATGTAAAAAAGGTAATCGGAGTAATTAGCGGTAAGGGCGGTGTAGGAAAATCATTTATTACATCCTATCTTTCGGTAACCATGAACCGTCGCGGAAAAACAACGGCAGTACTTGATGCAGATATTACGGGGCCTTCTATTCCCGCAAGCTTCGGAATACACGAAAAGGTTTACGGCTCTGAGCTCGGAATAGCACCCGCTGAAACAAAAAACGGAATCAGACTTATGTCTATTAATATGCTGCTTGATAATGAGGAAACTCCCGTTATCTGGAGAGGCCCGGTTATTGCAGGAGTTGTTAAGCAGTTTTGGTCAGATGTTTTCTGGGGCGATGTTGACTATATGTTTGTTGATATGCCTCCCGGAACAGGAGATGTTCCGCTGACTGTTTTCCAATCGCTTCCGGTTGACGGACTGATTATTGTAACAAGTCCTCAGGAGCTGGTTTCGGTAATTGTTGCAAAGGCCGTTAATATGGCAAATGCAATGAATATACCGATTCTCGGTATTGTTGAAAATTACAGCTATGCCGAGTGTCCGGATTGCGGTAAGAAGCTTTATATATTCGGCGAAAGCCATGTTGAAAAGACAGCGGAAAAGTTCGGATTGAATGTATTGGCAAAGCTTCCGCTTAATCCCGCGGTTGCTGCCGCAATGGATAGCGGAAAGATTGAGGAACTTCAGGGTGACTGGCTTGAAAAGGCCGCAGATGCTATAGAAAATTGCTAATGAGGGTTATATGTCATTTGATAAGAATAGGATAAGAAACTTTTGTATAATAGCGCATATTGATCATGGAAAATCAACTCTTGCAGACCGCATTATTGAAAGCACCGGTTTGCTTACAAGCCGTGAAATGCAGGCACAGGTGCTTGACAATATGGATTTGGAAAGAGAACGAGGCATTACAATTAAGGCACAGACCGTGCGTACAATTTATAAGGCTTCAAACGGCGAGGAATATGTATTCAATTTAATTGATACACCCGGACATGTTGACTTTAATTATGAAGTTTCAAGAAGCCTTGCGGCATGTGAGGGTGCAATACTTGTTGTTGATGCGGCACAGGGAATCGAGGCACAGACACTTGCGAATGTTTATCTTGCACTCGACCATGATCTTGAGGTTATGCCTGTTATCAATAAAATTGATTTACCGAGTGCAGAGCCTGAGAGAGTTAAGGCTGAGATTGAAGACGTTATTGGAATAGAAGCACAGGATGCGCCGCTGATTTCAGCAAAGCAGGGAATTAATATTGAGCAGGTGCTTGAATATATTGTTGAAAAGATACCTGCACCGACGGGTGATGAAAATGCACCGCTGCAGGCACTTATCTTTGATTCGATTTATGATTCATATAAGGGCGTAATTGTTTTCCTTCGTGTTAAGGAAGGCAGTGTGAGAAAGGGCACAAAGATTAAGATGATGGCAACCGGAGCTACTGCTGAGGTTGTGGAAATAGGAATATTCGGACCCGGACAGTTCATACCCTGTGAAGAGCTTTCGGCGGGTATGGTAGGATATGTAACGGCAAGTCTTAAGAATGTTAAGGATACACGTGTCGGAGATACCGTTACGGATGCCAATAATCCCTGTGCGGAGCCTCTGCCCGGCTATAAAAAGGTGCTTCCGATGGTTTATTGCGGAATGTATCCTGCTGACGGAGCAAAATATCCCGATTTGCGTGATGCGCTTGAAAAGCTTCAGCTTAATGATGCTTCGCTGCAATTCGAGCCGGAGAATTCAATTGCTCTCGGCTTCGGCTTCAGATGCGGCTTCCTTGGTCTTTTGCATCTTGAGATAATACAGGAGAGACTGGAGAGAGAGTATAATCTTGACCTTGTAACAACTGCGCCAAGCGTTATATATAAAGTATATAAAACAAACGGTGATATGATTGAGCTTACCAATCCTACAAATATGCCTGATCCGTCGGAAATTGAGCATATGGAGGAGCCTATGGTAAGTGCCGAGATTATGGTAACAACCGAATTCCTCGGAGCAATTATGAAGCTCTGTCAGGAAAGAAGAGGTGTTTATCTCGGAATGGAATACATTGAATCAACCAGAGCGCTGCTTAAGTATGAGCTTCCTTTAAATGAAATCATATATGATTTCTTTGATGCGCTTAAATCACGTTCAAAGGGCTATGCTTCAT
>JAZNKQ010000129.1:0-24930 GCA_045578645.1 Lachnospiraceae bacterium | reverse complement strand
TGCTCTACCAACTGAGCTAGAGGTGCATCTTGTTTGTCCGCTTTCTCAAGCGCAAGGACAATTATATACGAGTGTTAAAAAAATTGCAAGTGTTTTTTTAAAAAATTTTATACAAAAGTATATTTTTTCTTAACATGATATATATTGAATATTTACAAATTAACGGCTATACTGAATTTATAGTGTTTTTAACCCTTATTAACAAAAGAAAATGGAGATTTTCATGAGATTTAAACTGTTCAATAAGAAAAAGAAAAAAAATCACGTTGAAGAAAAAGGGCATCGCGAGCCCATAATCGTCCGGATATTCAAGGGCAACGAAAAAGATCCCGGTACCACGGTTAATTTTCATGAAGAAGAAATACCCACGGATGACAATGCCTCCGATGCGGAAAAGACCGCTTCAAAGAAAATTAAATTTACCCCCAGCCAGAAGTATTTCAACATCAGTGTTTACTCCCTCGGTGTCATCTGCTGTGCGGTTGTATTCATTATAATTGTATTTAATCTGACACCTATTCTTGACTGGCTGAAAAATCTGCTGAGTGTGTGCTCTCCCTTTATATGGGCTTCACTTGTTGCTTTCATTATTTCGCCTATTGTAAACGGACTGGATACCGGCTTTTTCGAGAAGCTGTGTAAAATAAAAAAGCCAAAGCTTCGAATGGCTTTGTCTGTTTTCATTTCATATGTACTGCTTATCGGCTTACTGGCACTTTCAATGGCAATCCTGATTCCGCAGGTCGGTGAAAGCTGCGTTGACCTTATGGACAGGCTTCGCCTGATTTACGGAGATATTTCAAACTTTTTTTCCACCCTGCAGGACCATTTTCCGGCAATCGATTTTTCGTATATCGAAACACACCTTACAAATGCCCTGCCGAACATTATTTCAGCGGTTACGGAATGGGTAACGAATTCAATACCTGCACTGCTCAGTACCTCTGTTACAATCGTTAAGACGCTAATTAATTTCTTACTTACAATAGCAATTTCCATTTACATGGTTTGTGACAAGAGACGTATTGCCCGTTCTTCAACCCAGCTCGTATACGCCATCTTACCGGTTAAAAGAGCAACAAACCTGATAAGAACCGCAAAAGAATGCTTCCAGATTTTCGGCGGCTTCATTATCGGAAAGTCAATCGATTCTCTTATCATAGGTATTCTGTGCTTCATTATTACTTCACTGCTGCAGATGCCGTATGCACTGCTTGTAAGTGTTATCGTTGGTGTAACCAATATGATTCCGTTCTTCGGACCTATCATCGGTGCGATTCCCGGAATCCTTATATACCTCTGCCTTGACCCTGTTCTTGCGCTGATTTTTACTATAGAAATACTTATTCTTCAGCAATTCGACGGATGGGTTCTCGGTCCGATGATTCTCGGCGATTCTACCGGAATCAGACCGATTTGGGTTATTTTCGCAATAACGGTGGGTGGAGCCTACTTCGGCTTTATCGGAATGTTCCTCGGAGTTCCGGTAACTGCAGTATTTGTTTACTTAATTAACCTCTGGGTAGAGAAGAAGCTGAAAAAGAAAAAGATAGATGTTGCATAATTAATATACGAAAAGCGCTGAGATACATAAAATCTCAGCGCTTCGTTTTTATTATTTGCCTATTCACCTAATTTCGAATCAATAAACTGCTTCAAATCTGCTTTTCCCGCAGCACCGACTTTTCTTGCAATTTCTGTCTTCCCCTTGAAAAGAACAAGTGTGGGAATTGACATCACACGATGCTCCGCCGCAAACTCCTGCGCATCATCGACATTAAGCTTTCCGATAATAACGCGTGTTTCCTCCTCTGCAAGCTCCTCCACAATGGGGGCCAGCTGCATGCACGGACCGCACCAGTCCGCATAAAAATCGACCAATACCGGCTTGTCGACATTTTCAAGTGTTTCAATTAAAGTCTCAGTTGTAAATTTTACCGCCATCTCTGCCTCCTTCTTTTCTTCCATTCCGTGAACACATCTTTTTTGCTTTATCCCTGCATAATATTTTTTCAACCTCATCCCATGAATGCTTGAGGCATAATGCAGTTTTGTTTAAATTATTATAGGCCGCCAGCTTTTTTTCTATACATCGTTTCAATTTCATAGGATTCCCCAAAGCCTTCTTACTTTAGGATATTACCCTTTCTTTCCGGTGCCACACCGGCGGCTGCCGTAAACTGCTGCTAAGCTTTGCTACGGCTGAAAAATCACCAGCTTGTGAATGGGATTCCCGAGAGAAGAGAACTTTTCCTCATATTCCGTCATAACATTTCCCTCTGCAAACTCACTGTTGTGAAGATCATAGGTCAGCACGGTCTGTCTCCAGCCTGCCGCCTTTGCTTCCTCAACAGAAAAGTCAAACAGACTTCTGTTATCGGTTTTGAACTCAACGCAGCCGTCTTTTTTCAGAAAATGAGTGTATCTTTCAAGAAATCTTCCTGATGTAAGTCTCCTGTTCGCATGTCTGTCCTTCGGCCAGGGGTCTGAAAAATTAAGATATATCTTATCGACCTCATCCTTATCGAAAATATCCGTTATGTTATCTGCATTGAACAGCACCAGCTTAAGATTCGGCAGTCTCAGCAGCTCCTGCTTTTCAAGTGCTCTCAGTATTACTGTGGTATACTTTTCGATACCGATATAATTAATGTCCGGATTCTGCTGGGCAAGCGTTGTCAAAAAACGCCCCTTCCCCATACCGACTTCAATATACAGCGGATTATCATTTCCGAAAAGACTCCTCCAGCCTCCCTTATACTCAGCGGGATTTTTAATTACAAGTTCACTCTGCTCAATAACCGAGTCTGCCCTTGTCACGTTTCTGAGTCTCATTATTCATAGGTCCTTTCCTTGTAAGTCACAAATCTGCCCGATAAAGGTCTTCCCACCGTCTCAGGCAGCTGTGCATTCCGTATAGTATGATACCATACTTTTGCTGTTTTAGAAATACAATATCGGTGACAAGGCAAAAATATTATGATATACTTAGTAAACGTGAAATTATATTAATACCCAGTATTCAAGGAATATGCTTATGAGTAGAATATTTTGTATAATCGGTAAAAGCTCCACCGGTAAGGACTGTCTGTTTAAGCAGCTGCTTACGGCACCCCCCGTACCGCTGAAAACCGTTGTTTCATATACGACCCGCCCAATCAGAAGTAATGAATGTGACGGTGTCGAATATCACTTCACCGATATTGACGGGTTTGAACGGCTTCGCTCAGAGGGTCGCATTATCGAATCCCGTTGCTATCACACCGTGCACGGCGACTGGTATTATTTCACGGTCGATGACGGACAAATAACCTCCGGAGAAGTGGATTATCTTCTGATTATGACTCTTGAGGGCTTCGAAAGCCTCAGGAACTTCTACGGAGCAGACCGGGTTATCCCTATATATATCGAAGTAGAGCCCGGGGAGAGGCTTACCCGTGCGCTTGAACGTGAAAAGCAGCAGAAGGAGCCGAAATATGCCGAGCTCTGCCGCCGGTATCTTGCGGATGAAGCGGATTTTTCGGATGAAAACATAGCAAGGCTCGGAATTACACGACGTTTTATTAATGATGACTTTGACAGATGCCTGTCCGAGATATGCAGTGCAATCTGTTCTTTTTCTGATAAGTAACCTGTTAACACCACACCTACAGAGGATTCGGTTATGGATATTAAAATCAACCAGACACAGCCGGTAAATCAGGTCGATGCGAAGGCTCCCGTACGCCCGACTGACGGAAGCTTCAAATTTACTTTGGTCAGCAGCATCGAGGAGGCCGCGCTTTCGGAGCGCCTTAATTCCCTAATGGGTGAAATAACCGAACAGGGAGAAAAGCTTAAAAAGCGCCGTGACATCCGTGACATGCGTAAATATCGCCAGCTGGTTAAGGATTTTATGAATGAAATTGTTAACCGCTCCCATAAATTCAGCCGTGAAAACTTTCTTGACCGGCGCGGCCGGCATCGTGTATACGGCATGATACGCCTTGTAGACGAAAAGCTTGACCAGATTGCAGGCGAGCTGATTAAGGATGAAAAGGATGTCATGCTGATTCTGAACAGCATTGATGAGATTCGCGGTCTTCTGCTTGATTTATTCACATAATACCGGAGGTCCTAATGATTTCGTTTTCAGATATAATCGGGCATGACAGTGTCAAATCGCATCTGCAGCAGGCTATCATTCACGAAAAGCTTTCTCACGCCTATATCATAAGCGGAGCTGAGGGCTCCGGGAAAAGTATGCTTGCAGAATGCTTTGCGGCAGCGCTGCAGTGTACGGGCAGCAAAGAAACGCCCTGCGGCGGCTGTATCTCCTGCATGCAGGCGGAATCCGGCAACCATCCCGACATAATTCACGTAACACATGAAAAGGCAAAAATCGGAGTTGATGAAATCCGTCTGCAGCTCAATAACGACATCGGAATCAGACCCTACTCCGGAAAATACAAAATATATATAATTAAGGATGCCGAAAAGATGACCGAGCAGGCACAGAATGCCCTGCTTAAAACCCTGGAGGAGCCCCCCGCATACGGCATAATAATACTTCTTACCACAAATACGGGAGCCTTCCTTAATACCATTCTTTCACGCTGTGTAATGCTGCAGCTTAAGCCTCTTGATACGGCTCTGATAACCGGATATCTGATGGAAAAGCATCAGATTCCCGATTATTTCGCGGGTTTGTGCGCATCCTTTTCGGGCGGCAGTCTCGGAAAGGCCGTCAGCTATGCAACAACAGAGGATTTCCTTGAGACAAAGGAAAATGTCATTCGGCTTCTTAAAGGAATCGATAATATGAGTCAGGTCGAAATCATGAATCTGCTTTCCGACCTGAATACAAAAAAAGGCAGTATTGAGAATTATCTTGACTTGATTAGTCTCTGGTATCGGGATATACTTATGTTCAAGGCTACGGGAAGCACAAAGCATATTTTATTCTCGGATGAACAATCGGAAATAAGGCGACTTGCAGAGAATAAGGATTTTGAAAGTCTGAACAGAATTTTGGCAGCGGTTTCCGATACCCGTAACCGGCTAAAAGCAAATGTTAATTTTGATATTTCCATAGAGCTTTTGCTATTGGAGCTAAAGGGTACGCAGTAGGTGCTGCATACCGGGAAAGGAGTTTATATATGGTAACAGTTATTGGTGTCAGATTCAGACGGGCGGGCAAAATATATTATTTTGACCCGGTCGGATTTGATATACAAAAGGACGACGAGGTTATCGTGGAAACGGCACGCGGCGTCGAGTTCGGAAAGGTTGTTCTCGGAAAGCGGGAGGTAGAGGATGATAAAATTATCCAGCCTCTTAAGCCGGTTATGCGAAAGGCAACGCCGGAGGATATTGAGAACGAGCAGAAGAACCGTATTAAGGAGAAGGAAGCCTTCCGGATCTGCCTCGAGAAAATCGCAAAGCACGGTCTCGAAATGAAGCTTATCGAATGCGAGTATACCTTTGACAATAATAAGGTGCTGTTCTATTTTACGGCAGACGGGCGTATTGACTTCCGTGATCTTGTTAAGGATCTCGCCGCCGTTTTCAAGACCCGTATCGAGCTTCGCCAGATTGGTGTACGCGACGAAACCAAGATTCTCGGAGGTATAGGTATATGCGGCAGACCCCTCTGCTGTCATTCCTATCTGTCGGATTTCATTCCGGTTTCAATTAAGATGGCAAAAGAGCAAAATCTTTCTCTTAATCCCGCGAAGATTTCCGGAACCTGCGGAAGACTTATGTGCTGCCTCAAAAACGAGGAGGAGGTCTACGAGGAGCTTAACAGCAAGCTTCCGAATGTAGGTGATTTTGTAACTACAAAGGACGGTCTCAAGGGCGAGGTTAACAGCGTAAGCGTTCTCAAGCAGCTTGTTAAGGTTGTTGTTACCCTCGAAAACGATGAGAAGGAAGCACGTGAATATAAGGTGGACGAGCTTAATTTCAAGCAGAAAAAGCGCAGGGACCATGTCGCAATGGATGATGAACTTCGCGCCCTCGAGATGCTTGAAAGAAAAGAGAAAAACCATTTGGATGATTAAAAGAGGCTCATATGAATGAACTGCTTCGTCCCGGCGAACGTCTGGACCCTCTAAATCGTAATAATTACACAATAATACAGAATCCCGCTAAGTTCTGCTTCGGTATGGATGCCGTTCTGCTTAGCGGTTTTGCTGCTGTTAAGGAAGGTGAAACCGCTGTCGACCTCGGTGCCGGGAACGGAATTATTTCCATTCTTCTTGCGGCAAAAACTCCCGGAAAGCATTTTACCGGACTTGAAATTCAGGCTGATAATGTTGATATGGCAATGCGAAGCATAAAAATCAATCAGCTTGAGGACCGAATCACCATGCTTCAGGGCGACATAAAGCAGGCCTCCGATATATTCGGAAAGGCCTCCTTTGATGTGGTAACCTCAAATCCGCCGTATATGACCGGAAGTCACGGACTGGTGAATCCCGATGAGGCAAAGGCGGTTGCAAGGCACGAAATCCTCTGTACCTTTGATGATGTTGCCCGCGAGGCCGCTGCCCTTCTTCGCCCCGGCGGCAGATTTTATCTTGTTCACCGCCCCTTCCGGCTTGCCGAGCTTATCTGCACGCTTACCGCGCACAAGCTGGAGCCTAAAAGGATGAAGCTTGTTCATCCCTTTATTGACAAGGAGCCGAATATGGTCCTGCTCGAATGTATTAAGGGAGGAAAATCCCGAATAACGGTCGAGGCTCCGCTGATAGTTTATCGTGAGCAGGGTGTTTATACCGACGAAATTTACAGCATTTACGGCTACTGATGCCGTCTGGGAATGGAGTTTTTATGGCTGGAACTTTGTATTTATGTGCCACACCTATCGGAAATCTCGAGGACATAACCCTCCGGGTTCTTCGGATTCTGCGCGAGGCAGACCTTATCGCAGCGGAGGATACGCGAAACAGCATCAAGCTTCTCAATCATTTTGAGATTAAGACGCCTCTGACAAGCTATCATGAATATAATAAAGTTGAAAAGGGACGTCAGCTTATTGACAGGCTTCTTGAAGGGCAAAATATCGCGCTGATAACGGATGCCGGCACCCCTGCCATCTCAGACCCCGGCGAGCTGCTTGTAAAAATGGCTTACGAGGCAGGAATTACCGTCACCTCTCTTCCGGGCGCCTGTGCCTGCATTACCGCACTTACGCTTTCAGGACTTTCAACCCGCCGCTTTTGCTTTGAGGCCTTTCTTCCTTCAGACAAAAAGCAGCGAAAGCAGATACTTGAGCAGCTAAAGGATGAAACGCGCACCATCATTATCTATGAAGCTCCGCATCATCTGCAAAAAACGCTTGCAGAGCTTTCGGCAGCACTCGGGAACCGCAGACTTACCGTCTGCAGGGAATTGACAAAGAAGCACGAAACCGCTTTTGCGATCGATATTGATTCCGCAATTTCATTTTACTCGGAAAATGAGCCCAAGGGTGAATGCGTCCTCGTAATTGAAGGAAAGTCCTTTGATTCCATCGCCGAGGATGCCCGCGCAAAATGGCTTGAAATGTCCGTAGAGGAACACATGGAATTTTATCTCTCGAAGGGCGCGGATAAAAAATCCGCCATGAAAGCAGTTGCTGCTGACAGAGGTGTAAAGAAGCAGGAAATTTATAAGATACTGAATATAGAATAAGAAAACGCTGCGATGATTCGCAGCGTTTATATGTAAGGTAATTTATTCAAAATTATTATTTATTCAATAATCCCTGCCAGCTTTGCGAGCTGTCTTATTGATGCCTTAGAAACCTTCTTACCGCAATAGTCAATAAGATCTTCTCTGGTTCCGCTGAAGATATCTGTAGGCTCGTACTTCTTAAGAATAATCCGGTCCTCCTCTACATAAATCTCAAGGGAATCGCGATCTTCAACGCCAAGGGTTCTTCTAAGCTCAATCGGAAGGGTAATGCGTCCAAGTTCGTCTAATCTTCTTACAATACCAGTGCTTTTCATGCTTATCTCCTTTCGTAATTATTGGTGTCTCGTTCTGTATAAATTAGCATAATTACAAATATCTGTCAACCCTATCATGGGTGAATCCCGTTGTATTTATTCATTTTTGCAATTTCTCTTAGCATTTTTGCGATGTATGTGGCATATACTTACACAAACGTGTTTATTTTTGCGCCAAACTTCCAGATTTTAACGGAAACTTAACGCATTGGGGGTCTTTTATGATTAATTACCTCTGGGGTCTCATGATTATTGGCGGTATCATCTTCAGCTTCTTCAACGGTTCCACTCCGGTTCTGGGGACGGCAGTCATTGATTCATCAAAGGAAGCGGTTTCATTATGCATCACTATGCTTGGTGTTATGATAATGTGGACCGGTCTGATAAACGTCGCCCGCAGCGCCGGTATTATAGGCGGTCTGACCCGCCTTATGTTTCCCCTGCTGAAGCGTCTCTTCCCCAATATTCCGGAGGGACATCCGGCTCTTGACTATATCTCATCAAATATAATTGCAAATGTGCTCGGACTCGGCTGGGCCGCTACACCCGTCGGTCTGAAAGCAATGCAGGAGCTCTCTGAGCTGAACGGTAAAAAGAAAATCGCAAGTCGTGACATGTGTACTTTTCTGATAATCAATATCTCCTCTCTTCAGCTTATCCCCGTTAACATCATTGCATACAGAAGCCAGTACGGCTCGGCAAATCCGGTATCAACCATCGGAGCGGGGCTGTTCGCCACCATTGTTTCGGTTCTTGTCGGAATAGTCTTCTCCTCTGTTGCCGGAAGACTGTCGGAAAGGAGGAAATAAGCATGCAGATTTTTGAATATATTTCAGGCTACATTATTCCCGCCGTATTTATTCTTATTATATTAACCGCACTTCTTAAAAAAGTCCCTGTATACGATTCTTTTATAGACGGTGCAAAGGAGGGTCTGCAGGTCGTTCTGAAAATAATGCCCACGCTGGTCGGCCTGATGATTGCCGTCGGAATACTCAGAAGCTCAAACGCCCTTACCGCTCTTGCCGATGTTCTTGCTCCCGTTGTAAGCAGACTTTCTTTCCCTTCGGAGCTTGTGCCGCTGGTTACGGTAAAAATGTTTTCCTCCTCTGCGGCAACCGGTCTTTTACTCGATATCTTTTCAAAATACGGACCCGATTCCTATCTCGGAACTCTGGCCTCTGTTATCATGAGCTGCACTGAAACCATATTTTATACCATGTCGGTTTACTTTATGACAGCCGGTGTAAGCAAAACCCGCTACACGCTTGCCGGTGCACTTCTTGCAACCCTTGCCGGAATTGTTGTAAGCGTTCTTATTATATAGCTTCTAATAAATTAATTACGCAAAACAGATATAAATATTACATATTATCAAAAAAAGCTCTATGCTATACTATTTGCAAATGAATTCAAGGAGGACACAGGAATGAAGATTTTTAAGAAGCTTTTCTCAATGCTGCTTGCTCTTGCCCTTATAGTCGGAGCCGTTAACCTTAACGCTCCGGTTTCAGCATCCGCCGCAGATACGGGAGTGGCTGATATATCACAGGAATTCCGCGAGCTTACGGCAGACGAAATCGTTAAGGAAATGGGTGCCGGCTGGAATCTCGGGAATACAATGGACGGTCATACCGGCTTTACCCCCGGAGAGACAATCTGGCAAAGCACCATCACTACAAAGGCGCTGATTGAGGCCGTACATGACCATGGCTTTAATACAGTCCGTATTCCCATTACCTGGGGTACAATGATTGATGACGAAAACAATTATCATATCGATGACAGCTGGATCAGCCGTGTACAGGATATTGTTGACTACTGCATCGCCTATGATATGTATGTAATTATCAATGTTCACCATGACGGTGCCGAGCAGAGCGGCTGGTTAAGAATTGCCGCAGAAGACACCGCTCCCGTATTCGAAAAATACGAAGCCGTTTGGAAGCAGATTGCCGAGTATTTCAAGCACTATGATGAGCATCTGATTTTTGAATCAATGAATGAGGTTACCGGTCCCAGCTCTTCTGCAGACGGAATCAAGAAGGATATGCAGGTAATCATGGAGCTTAATCAGGTCTTTGTTGATACTGTACGTGCTACCGGCTCAAACAATGCGCGCCGCTGGCTTTCCGTACCGGGACGATACACAAATATTGATAATACTACAAATCCCTCTTACGGCTTTGCACTTCCGAAGGATACTGCAGAAAACCGACTTTTTGTTTCTGTTCATGACTATGACTATACCTTTGGACTTGTTGAAACCATGGGCGCTACCGGCTACAGTTCGGAAAATGCTGCCAATCTCGCGAAGCGAATCAAAAAGCTGTACGATTCCTTCACCTCTGCAGGCGTTCCCGTAATTCTCGGAGAATATGGTGCCGTTAATAAAAATAACGACCTTGAGAGAATCTACTATTGCGAAACAATGACGAGTCTCTGCCAGAAGTATGGTGTTGTTGCCTGCTACTGGGATAACGGCGAATACGATCTTACAAAGGACCCTGCAGACTTCTGCTTCACACTGATTGACAGAAAAACCGGTAATGCGGTATATCCCGAGATTATTTCTGCCATTATGCGCGGTACCTATAATCCTTCAAACGCAGAAAATGCTGAGGCAATAGAAAAGGGTACGACAGTCACTCCCTTCTCCTCCATTGAGACCTCTTTTTCCGAGATAAGCATGGAGCAGGGTGAGGATTTCGCTTTTACCGTAGAGACCTCTCCGGCAGACAGCAATGATGTTGTACTGTACAAATCGAGCGATTATAATGTTGTCTCCGTATCAAACGGAAAGCTGCACGCAGTGGGAATCGGCTCAGCGCAGGTTACCGCATATTCACAAAGCGGCTCAGCTTCGACAACCATTAATGTAACCGTATATCCTGCTTCCGATGCCCCCGAGACCACCAGAATGGCGCTCTCTGAGACATCACTCCTGCTGCCTCTCGGCTCTGCAGCAGCACTTACAACAAATATTCAGACCGAGGGAGATATCCCCGTACACATCAGCTACCGCTCATCAGATGATTCTGTTGCAACTGTATCAAAGCTCGGTAAGGTTGTTGCAACCGGTCTCGGCTCCGCATATATTATTGCAACTGCTGCCGACGGCTATACAAAGTTTATTCCCGTAACCGTCATTTCAGCCGGAACCACCGGAGAGCTTTCGCTTGCAATTAATGTTTACTATAATGATTCCGAAACCTCTTACTTCAGTAACGAGGTCGGCGAAGTAATAACGGTTACCGATAACGGACAGTATACCCTTACCTTTGACTGTAACGAGCATCTTTCCGCCGCAGCTGCAAAGGCAGGCGTTAACGCCTTAAAGAACCTCACTGCGGTTTACATAAAGGACTTCGCGGTAACTGACAATAAGGCAGTTACTTCTCCTCTTGAGTCCTGCGACATAATGTTTGACAGTGTACTTGTTAATGATGTTCCCATGACAATTACACAAACCGAGCCAAAGACTGCAATTAAGTCCTCGGGTATTCTCGATACAAATGACCCTCTTAACTCCTGGGACGGCTCTCAGGTAGAAGAGGTTACCGTAACAAATCACGTTCTCAATATTACAAATGTTGAGAATCCTACAAAGATTACCGTTACCTTCACACTTTCAAACCTTGTGTTTAAGGCAGAGGAAACAGAAAGCGGAACAAAAGCAAGCGGAATGAAGGCTGCCGAAACCGTAAAGATGGACAGTGAGCCCGAAAGCCTCTCCGTTATAGTTACTCCTCCCGATTCCGATACCAAAGTATGTTTTATCTCATCGGATTCATCGGTTGTTTATGTAAATCCCGAGGCATCGGCTGTTGACCCCGAAACAGGTCTTGTTTCTGCCGACCTGACATATATCGGTAACGGCGACACGGTAATAAAGGTATATTCGGATGACGGCTTCTCGGTTAATTACAGTCTCCGTGTAAGCTCAGTTGCAGACCGTACGCTTACACCCGATATCACTGAAGCTGCTCCGGAGGACGAAGCCGTACAGCCCGAGGAGCCCGGCACAGAAGAGCCCGACGCGGAAGTGACTCCCGAAATAACGGAAAGCGCTTCTCCGGAAGTTACTCCCGAGACCACACCTGCGGTTACTCCTGCCGAATCAGAAAATGATTCTGACGGACCTTCAACAAAAACCATTCTTTCCTATATATTGGGAATACTTGTAATTATTTTACTGGGAGTGTTTGCTGCACTCATAACCCAGACAATAATAAACAAACGGAAAAAATAGTTGTTGACTTAAACAGTCTGCTATGATAATATGCATATAAGTTTTGATTTTCGGCTCTTTGTAAGTAAAATACGCGATTTTTCGCGGTAGCAGGGAGTGTTGCATATCAGGCATATCAGGGCAGCCCTTCTTGAAAAAGGACTGCCCTTTTTTGATGCAGATTTACATATAATTTCTTTATTTTTACAAATGATGTAAATTGTTCTGCAAAATTTTGTTTTGCTCTAAAACTTATTTATTATTGCTAAATACTTTATTAAAGAAAAGGAGGCGACACCAATGGACAACAGAACTAAAAAGGTTGCTATTCTCATGGGAAGTAAAAGTGATTTCTCTGTTGTAAAGGGCGCAGTGGACACTCTTAAGGAGTACGGCGTTCCCTATGAGGTTCTTGTCTGCTCTGCGCACAGAACCCCTGCTCTTGCCCAGCAATTCTCATCTTCCGCGAGAGAAAACGGATTCGGAGCAATCATCGCTGCTGCCGGTAAGGCTGCACACCTTGCGGGTGCAATTGCGGCAAATACAACTCTTCCGGTAATAGGAATACCGGTAAAAACCTCAACCCTGAGCGGTATTGACGCTCTATTGTCAACTGTACAGATGCCAGCCGGTATCCCGGTAGCAACGGTAGCAATAGACGGAGCAGTCAATGCCGCTTTATTATCAATACAGATTCTTGCCGTAAACGATACGGAGCTTGCCGACCGGCTTAATGCCGCACGAAAGGCAGCAGAAGAAAAGATTATCGCAGATAACAAAGCACTGCAGCAGGAGCTTAATTCAGAAAACTAATTAACATTAAATAAACGGAGGGACATTATGGAAAAGAAGACACAGCTTTACGAAGGAAAGGCAAAAAAGGTATTTTCATGTGACAACGAGGACTACTGCATCGTTTCCTATAAGGATGATGCAACGGCATTTAACGGATTAAAGAAGGGTACCATCCTCGGAAAGGGCGCCATAAATAATCGTGTTACAAATCATCTCATGTCACTACTTGAGAAGGAGGGTATTCCCACCCACTTTGTAGAAGAAATCAATGACACCGAAACAATCGTACATAAGGTTTCCATCGTTCCTCTTGAGGTTATCGTAAGAAACATTGCTGCCGGCTCACTTTCAAAGCGTCTCGGTCTTCCCGAGGGAACCAAGATGGGCAAAACCGTTCTCGAGTACTGCTATAAAAATGATGATCTCGGCGATCCCATGGTAAACGAATACCACATTCTCGCAATGGAATACTGCACAAAGGAGGAGCTTGACCTTATCGCTTCCTACTCCTTAAAAATCAATGACATTCTGTCCGCATATCTTAAGGATCTCAATATTGAGCTTATCGACTTTAAGCTCGAATTCGGTAAGAAAACCGACGGTACCATTGTTCTTGCCGACGAAATCTCTCCCGATACCTGCCGCTTCTGGGATTCAGTAACACATGAGAAGCTGGATAAGGACCGCTTCAGACGCGACCTCGGCGGAGTTGAGGATGCATATAATGAAATTATGAAGCGTCTTCTCGGAGACAAATAGGATAAAAATCACATAATAAATATGAAGAGGCATTCCTCTTCGGAATAGAGGCTTCGATGAATGAAATTAACGAAGAATGCGGCGTATTTGGCATATTTTCCGATGAAACCACAGACGTTGCATCAACTACATATTACGGATTATTTGCATTACAGCACCGCGGACAGGAAAGCTGCGGTATTGTTGTAAACGATGACGGACTTTTTCAGTCATATAAAGACAAGGGACTTGTAAATGATGTATTTACTCCGGAGATTCTTTCCTCTCTCGGCTCCGGAAACATGGCAATCGGTCATGTACGTTACGGAACGCAGCATGACAAGGACAGAGCAAATGCACAGCCCATCGTTGTCAACCATGTCAAGGGCAGAATGGCACTTGCACATAACGGCAGTCTGGTTAACGCAGCACAGCTTCGCTGTGAGCTTGAGCTTGAAGGCTCCATCTTCCATACAACCAGCGATACGGAAGTAATCTCATACTTAATTATTAAGGAGCGCATCCACAGCGGCTCAATTGAGGAGGCTGTCAATCGCGCCATGAATAAGCTTAAGGGTGCATATTCACTCGTGATAATGTCCCCCTCAAAGCTTATTGCCGTAAGGGATGAGGCCGGAATGCGTCCTCTCTGCTACGGAGAGACTCCCGACGGAAAATACATTGTTGCCTCTGAAAGCTGTGCTCTTGACGCAGTCGGTGCTAAGCTTATCAGAGACCTTCTTCCCGGAGAAATTCTTATATTTGATAAAAACGGAGTGCGTTCAATTAATGACCACTGCGATAAGGTAAAGCCCGCGCTTTGCGTATTTGAGTATATTTACTTCGCCCGCCCCGATTCGGTTATCGAAAACAGCTCCGTACATGAGGCGCGCGTACGCGCAGGCTCCTTCCTTGCTCTTGAGCATCCCGTTCAGGCCGACATTGTTATCGGCGTTCCCGATTCGGGTCTTGACGCGGCAATAGGCTATGCACGTCAGTCAGGTATTCCCTACGGAATCGGCTTTATCAAAAACCGCTACATAGCAAGAACCTTTATCTCTCCCGGTCAGAAATCACGTCAGGATAAGGTTAAGATTAAGCTGAATCCTATTTCAAATGTTGTTAACGGCAAAAGAGTCGTTTTAATCGATGATTCAATTGTCCGCGGAACCACAAGTAACCGCATTGTTAAGCTGCTCCGTGAGGCAGGCGCAACTGAGGTTCACATGCGCGTAACCGCTCCTCCCTTTCTCAATCCCTGCTACTACGGCACCGATGTCGATTCACGCGATAATCTGATTGCCTGTAAGCATACCGAGGAAGAAATCAAAGAAATTATCGGTGTGGACTCACTCGGATTCCTTAATACCCAATATGTAAATCTTCTTGCTGCAAACAGTACCTGCTCAGGCTTCTGCTCGGCCTGCTTCACCGGTGAATATCCGACGCAGATTCCCGAAAAGACAGAAAACCGGTTCGATAAAAAAATTGGCAGCAAGTAGCTCAGAAAGGGAGATTAGTGTGAAAACTCATATAAATATGCTTTTTCACCCGGCTTTTTGTTTCTGAGCGAAAGCAAATAGCCATTATGATATTCCTCGCGACAGGTCGCTCAGAAATGGAGATTATTATGAAAAGTTACAGCGACAGCTATAAAGAAGCCGGTGTTGATATTACAGCCGGATATAAGGCAGTTGAATTAATGAAATCACATATTGCAAGAACGGCAAATAACGGTGTTGTTTCAGATATCGGCGGCTTCGGAGGGCTCTTTATGCCCGATCTCTCCGGTATGAAGAATCCCGTTCTTGTTAGCGGTACCGACGGTGTCGGAACAAAGCTTAAAATCGCATTTCTCATGGACCGTCACAATACCGTCGGTATTGACTGTGTTGCGATGTGCGTAAATGATATTATTTGCTGCGGCGCCCGTCCGCTCTTTTTCCTTGACTATATTGCCTGCGGCAAGAACGTTCCCGAAAAAATTGCAGAGCTGGTATCCGGCGTTGCGGAAGGCTGTGTTCAGGCAGGCTGCGCCCTGATCGGCGGCGAAACCGCTGAAATGCCCGGCTTCTATCCGGAGGATGAATATGACCTTGCAGGCTTCTCAACCGGAATCGTTGACCGCGATAAAATTATAAGCAATAAAACCATGCAGGCAGGAGATGTTGTTATTGCACTGCCCTCAAGCGGCGTTCACTCAAACGGCTTCTCACTTGTCCGTAAGGTTTTCGATATTGAAAATGCGGACTTAAAGAGTCCGCGCCCCGAGCTTAACGGAAGCTCTCTCGGTGATGCGCTGCTTGCTCCTACCGTTATATATGTAAAGCCCGTGCTTGCACTGCTTGAGCAGGTAACCGTAAAGGGAATCTCCCATATCACCGGTGGCGGCTTTTATGAAAATATACCCCGCAGTCTGTGCGCAGGTAAGGGCGTTCGTATTAAAAGAAGTGATGTCCGCGTGCTTCCTATCTTTAATCTTATTGCAAAGGAAGGAAACATTCCCGAGCGCGATATGTTTAATACCTTTAATATGGGCGTCGGAATGAGCATAACCGTCGCAGCCGAGGACGCAGACAAGGCAATTGATGTGCTTAAGGCAAACGGTGTTGATGCTTATCGCCTCGGTGAGATAACCGATACGGAGGGTGTTGAAATATGCTAAAGGCACGCATCGCAGTACTTGTATCCGGCGGCGGAACAAACCTGCAGGCATTAATTGATGCCGAAAAATCCGGAATAATAAAGAGCGGCACAATCACAGCCGTAATATCAAGCAAGCCCGGAGTGTATGCCCTTGAGAGGGCAGCCGCTGCAAATATTCCCGGCTACGTCATAAACTATTCCGAATGTGCCGGACAGAACGATTTTGAGGCAAAGCTCATCAGCATTCTTAACGAGACCGGGGCTGATTTAATTATTCTTGCCGGTTTCATGAGAATTCTCAGTAAAGATTTCGTGTCACGGTACCCGGAGAGAATAATAAACATTCATCCCTCTCTCATTCCCGCCTTTTGCGGCGACGGCTTTTACGGACTTCATGTCCATGAGGCGGTACTGAACTACGGAGTCAAGCTTACGGGCGCAACCGTACATTTTGTTAACGAAATAACTGACGGCGGACGTATCATTCTTCAAAAAGCAGTTGAAGTTAAAGAAAACGATACTCCCGAAATACTGCAGAAGCGTGTAATGGAAGAGGCCGAATGGCAGCTGCTGCCGCTTGCCGCAGAAAAGGTTGCCGCAGAGCTAATAACAGAAAAAAACGGAGGCTAAAACATTGAGTACTTCCAGAGAAAAATATAATTCCCCGCTGTCATCGCGTTACGCAAGTGACGAAATGCAGTATCTTTTCAGTGATGATTTCAAGTTCCGGACCTGGCGCAGACTCTGGATTTCTCTCGCAAAAGCAGAAAAGGCACTCGGTCTTGATATCACGGATGAGCAGATTGCCGAGCTTGAGGCCCATGCCGGGGACGTCGATTATGAAACCGCAGAGGCCCGCGAAAGAATCGTACGCCATGACGTCATGTCACATGTATATGCCTACGGAAAGCAGTGCCCGACAGCCGAACCGATTATTCACCTCGGTGCGACTTCATGCTATGTATGTGACAACACCGATGTAATCATCATGAAGCAGGCCTCTGAGCTTATTCTCAAAAAGCTCGGACAGGTTATAAGAAATCTCTCTGATTTTGCCGACAAATACAAGGCTCTTCCCTGCCTTGCATACACACATCTCCAGCCCGCCCAGCTGACTACCGTAGGAAAACGTGCTTGTCTCTGGATAAACGAGCTGTTATCGGATGTCAGAAACCTTGAATTCCAGTTATCGGGGCTTCAGCTTTTAGGCTCAAAGGGAACCACCGGAACTCAGGCAAGCTTTATGGAGCTTTTCGAGGGTGACGAGGATAAAATCTGCCGACTTGAAGATGCGATTGCTAAGGACATGGGCTTTTCAGGCTGCGTCCCCGTATCCGGCCAGACCTATTCAAGAAAAACCGATTCATATTTTCTGTCCGTTTTATCGGGAATTGCACAGAGTGCATATAAATTTTCAAATGATTTGCGTATTCTTCAATCCTTCGAGGAGGTTGAGGAGCCCTTTGAGAAAAATCAGATCGGTTCCTCGGCAATGCCGTATAAGCGCAATCCCATGCGAAGCGAAAGAATATCCTCCCTTGCAAGATACGTTATCCTTGATGCCGTAAATCCTGCGATGACTGCGGGAACACAGTGGTTCGAAAGAACACTTGATGACTCGGCAAACAAGAGAATAAGTGTGGCAGAAGCCTTTCTTGCCGTTGATGCAATCCTAAACATATATATTAATGTATCTTCAGGTCTCGTTGTTTACGACAAGGTTATAACCCGCCGCGTTATGGAAAAGCTTCCGTATATGGCGACGGAAAATATAATGATGCAGGCAGTTAAAAAGGGTGCCAACCGTCAGGAGCTTCATGAACAGCTCCGGGTACATTCGCAGGCTGCCGCAACCGCAGTAAAGCTGGAGGGTCTTGAAAACGACCTTATTGACCGTATAGCAAATGACCCCGCCTTTATGCTGACAAAGGAGGAAATCTGCAGCGAGCTTGAGCCCTCCAAATATATCGGACGAAGCGTATCACAGGTAAGCGATTTTATTGCGAATAATGTTCGTCCGGTTCTTGACAGAATTTATACAGATACCGTTAATTCCGAACTGCGTGTCTGATACAGACGCACAGCTTCATTTCCGGGAACAGGTTGAAGCCATTTCAACCGCAGGCTTTGTGCTGCGTCAAGGCCTGCGCCGCCGGCAGCTCCCATAATACAGTCGCAGCACGGAGGCAAAAATGAAAGAAACCTTCAAGGTAGCCGTTGTTGGCGGCGGCGGTCGCGAGCATGCGATTATCAAAGCATTAAAGAAAAGCCCGTTGGTTGAAAAGCTTTATGCACTTCCCGGAAACGGCGGTATTGCTGCCGATGCCGAATGTATAGCCATAAAGGCAACCGACATTAAGGGGATAACCGCCTTTGCGGTTGAAAAGAAAATAGATTATGTTGTTGTTGCTCCCGATGATCCGTTGGTTCTCGGAGCCGTTGACGCACTTAATGCCGAAGGAATCCCGTGCTTCGGACCCGATTCTAAGGCTGCAATTATCGAGGGCAGTAAGATTTTTTCAAAGAATCTCATGAAGAAATACAATATTCCTACTGCCGGATACGAGGTATTTACAGAACCCGATGCCGCTCTGAATTATCTTGAAACGATATCATATCCCGCCGTTATTAAGGCCGACGGTCTTGCTCTCGGCAAGGGTGTTATTATTGCAGAGGATAAAGCTGCGGCAGCAGATGCCGTAAAATCCATGATGAACGATAAAAAATTCGGAGAGAGCGGAACCCGTATCGTAATCGAGGAGTTCCTTACCGGTCCCGAGGTTTCGGTTCTTGCTTTCACGGATGGAGATACGCTTGTTCCCATGGTTTCATCAATGGATCATAAGCGTGCACATGATAACGATGAGGGTCTTAATACCGGAGGAATGGGTACTATTGCCCCGAATCCCTGCTATACACCCGAAATCGCAGATATATGTATGGAAACAATTTTTCTGCCTACCATAAAGGCAATGAAAGCTGAGGGCAGAGAATTTCACGGCTGCCTGTATTTCGGGCTTATGCTTACCGCCGACGGTCCTAAGGTTATTGAATATAACTGCCGCTTCGGTGACCCTGAAACACAGGTAGTTCTTCCTCTTTTGAAATCAGACCTCCTTGAGGTCATGCTTGCGACCACCTACGGAACTCTGAAAAACACAAGCGTTGAATTCTCGGACGGGTCTGCCTGCTGCGTTATTATGGCAAGCAAGGGTTATCCCGAGGCCTATGAAAAGGGCTGTGAGCTGAATATTCCCGAAATGCCTGCCGATACCGAAATTTATGTTGCCGGTGCCGGACTTTCGGATGACGGAAGGCTTCTCAGCAACGGCGGCCGCGTACTCGGCGTTACCGCAACCGCACCCACACTTTCGGAAGCCGTAAAGGCCGCTTACGCATCAGTTGAAAAAATCGGCTTTACAAACGGCTTTTATAGAAAAGACATAGGAAAAAAAGCACTTCAGATCGGAGGAAATTATGGTATATAGAGTTTTTGTAGAAAAAAAAGAAGGGCTTGCTCTTGAAGCGGCCTCTCTGCTCAATGATATCAATACTCTTCTTCAGATAAAGGGAGTAACCGGAGTCAGACTTCTCAACCGCTACGATGCCGAGGGTCTTGATGAGTCTCTGTTTGATTATGCCTGCAATACGGTATTCTCGGAGCCGCAGCTCGATAATACCTTCCGCACTCTTGAGCCGGACACCCCTTACTGCTTTGCAGTTGAATATCTGCCCGGACAATTTGACCAGCGCGCGGACTCCGCTGCACAGTGTATCCAGATAATTTCACAGAAGGAACGTCCCGTAATCAAAACGGCACGTATCTATCTCATATACGGAAGCCTTACGGATGCTGAGCTCGCAGCCGTTAAAAAGCATGTTATCAATCCTGTTGAAGCAAGAGAGGCTTCTCTCGACGTTCGCGAAACACTTAAGGATAATTACGACTGTCCCACTGAGGTTGCCGTACTTGACGGCTTTAACGAACTGTCAGAGGACGGTCTCGCAGATTTCATATCCTCATACGGTCTTGCCATGGACCTTGATGACATCAAATTCTGTCAGGAATATTTTAAAGACGAAAAGCGTAATCCTACCATAACCGAAATTCGTATGATAGACACCTACTGGTCGGATCACTGCAGACATACTACCTTCTTAACCACAATTGACGATGTCAGCTTTGAAGATAAAAAGCTTGAAGCCGTATATAACGAATATCTTCAGGTCAGAAAGAAGCTTAACCGTACAAAGCCCGTTAATCTGATGGATATCGGCACTATTGCATGCCGCTACCTTAAGGCAGAGGGCAAGCTTGACCGTCTTGATGAATCAGAAGAAATCAATGCCTGCACAATAAAAATCGATGTTAATGTTGCAGGAGCTACTGAGAAATGGCTGCTCCTGTTTAAGAACGAGACACATAACCATCCCACCGAGATAGAGCCCTTCGGCGGTGCTGCCACATGTATCGGCGGTGCAATCCGCGACCCGCTTTCCGGACGTTCATATGTATATGCCGCAATGCGTGTTACCGGAGCAGCAAATCCGTTAAAGCCTATCGAGGAAACTCTTCCCAGTAAGCTCCCTCAGCGTAAGCTTACATACACGGCTGCTGCCGGATACAGCTCATACGGAAACCAGATCGGACTTGCTACCGGTCAGGTAGACGAGCTTTATCATGATTCTTATCAGGCAAAGCGTATGGAAATCGGTGCAGTTATCGCTGCTGCCCCCGCAAAAAATGTCCGCAGGGAATGCCCTGTTCCGGGAGACATCATTATTCTCCTCGGAGGAAGAACCGGACGTGACGGCTGCGGCGGTGCAACAGGCTCGCCAAAATCCCATACAGCAGAATCACTTACAACCTGCGCTGCAGAGGTTCAGAAGGGTAATGCTCCCGAAGAAAGAAAGCTCCAGAGACTCTTCAGAAACGAAGAGGCTTCTCTCCTTATTAAGCGCTGCAACGATTTTGGTGCCGGCGGAGTTTCCGTTGCAATCGGTGAGCTTGCAGACGGTCTCGAAATAAATCTCGACCGCGTACCGAAAAAATACGACGGACTTGACGGAACCGAGCTTGCAATCAGTGAATCCCAGGAAAGAATGGCTGTTGTCGTTGCCCCCGGGGATTGCGACAGATTTCTCGAGCTTGCTGCTTCAGAGAATCTCGAAGCTACCGTTGTTGCAACCGTTACCGAGCTTCCCAGATTGAAAATGAGCTGGAACGGCAAAACAATTGTTGATATTTCAAGAGACTTTTTAAATACAAACGGAGCAGAAAAGCATATTACCGTTGCTCCCGCCAAGGGCGAGGACTATACCCGCACCGTAAACGGAGATTTCGGCACTCTCTATAAAGAGCTTGCCGGTGATCTCAATGTCTGCTCAAAGCAGGGTCTCTCCGAGCGCTTTGACTCCACTATCGGAAGCGGAACCGTACTGATGCCCTTCGGAGGAAAGAACCAGATAACTCCCATTCAGGCAATGGTACACAAGATTTCGATTGAGAAAAGGCATACGGATACCTGTTCATTAATGTCATGGGGCTATAATCCTTTTATTACGGAAAAATCACCTTATCACGGCGCTTATCTGGCTGTTGTTGAATCTATCTGTAAGCTTATTGCGACAGGTGCCGAATATAAGGATATTTATCTTACCTTCCAGGAATACTTTGAGAAGCCGGCTGCTAATCCCAGGCGCTGGGGCAAGCCCTTTGCCGCCCTTCTCGGAGCATTTAAGGCACAGCTTGATTATGATGCCGCTGCAATCGGCGGTAAGGATTCGATGAGCGGCAGCTTTGAACAGCTGGATGTTCCTCCGACACTCGTATCCTTTGCCGTTACAACAAGCTCTGTCGGACGAATCGTTTCTCCCGAATTTAAGAAAGCCGGCAGCAGGGTTTACCTTTTATCTCCTGAGTATAAGGACGGACTTCCGGATTCAGCTTCACTTAAAAACATATTCGGTGTACTCTCTTCATTAATCGGAAGGGGCAGCGTACATGCGGCGTATACCCCCGTTTACGGCGGTATTGCCGAGGGCATTATGAAAATGTGCTTCGGTAACGGAATCGGCTTTACTTATTCCGATGCACTCAGTCTCTCTGATATATTCGGATACTCCTACGGCTCATTTATCGTAGAGGCTGACGAGGCACCTGAAGGCGCCGTGCTTCTCGGTGAAACAACCGCTGCAGAGGAAATCCGCTTTGGCGGGCTTACAGTCAGCCTCGATGAACTTCTCAGAGTATACAACGGTAAGCTTGAGCCCGTATTCCCTGCCGCAAATGTGGCTCCTGTTGAAAAATACGAGAATTACAGCTTCAGCACCGATAACTACCCTACGGCAAGAGTAAAAATGCTTAAGCCGCGAGTTCTGATACCTGTTTTCCCCGGTACCAACTGCGAATATGATTCGGCTAAGGCTGTTCTTGATTCCGGTGCAGAAGCAGAAACCGTAATAATAAAGAATCTCAGTGCTGCTGCCATCAGTGATTCGGTAAATTATTTCGCCGACAGAATTAAGGAATCGCAGATTATCTTTGTTCCCGGCGGTTTCTCCGGCGGCGATGAGCCGGACGGCTCGGCAAAATTCATTACCGCATTTTTCAGAAACGGCGTTATTAAGTCGGCAGTTGAAGAGCTTCTTGATAAACGCGACGGTCTTATGTGCGGAATCTGTAACGGTTTCCAGGCTCTTTTAAAGCTTGGTCTGCTTCCTTACGGACATATTATTGACACCGACGAAAACTGTGCTACACTTACCTACAATACCATTGGCAGACACCAGTCCAGAATCGTGCGTACACGCATTGCTTCAAATAAGTCTCCCTGGCTTATGGCAACGCAGGTTGGCGAAGTATACTCCATTCCGATTTCTCACGGAGAGGGTCGTTTCCTTGCCGGAAGTGAGCTTATTGAAAAGCTTGCGGCAAACGGTCAGATTGCAACCCAGTATGTAAATGAAAACGGAATCGCAACCTCAGACATTCTCTTCAATCCGAACGGCTCAGCCAACGCAATCGAGGGAATAACCTCACCTGACGGCAGAGTATTCGGTAAGATGGGACATTCTGAAAGAATTGCCGAAGGTCTGTACAAAAATGTCGAAGGTAATTACAATATAAACATGTTTACCTCAGCGGTAAAATATTTCAATTAAGGAGGACGTAATAATGGCTCATTATTTTGAGGAACCCTCACATACCTTTAGTGAGTATCTGCTTATTCCCGGATATACCTCTCCGGAGTGTATCCCCGCAAATGTATCATTAAGAACACCTATCGTTAAATATAAAAAAGGAGAGGAATCAGCTATTAATTTAAATATCCCGCTGGTTTCCGCAATCATGCAGTCGGTATCAAACGATACTATGGCTATCGCACTTGCTAAAGAAGGCGGTCTTTCCTTCATTTACGGCTCACAGTCCATCGAGGACGAAGCAGCCATGGTAGCACGTGTTAAAAGCTACAAGGCAGGCTTCGTTGCCAGCGATTCCAATCTTCGCGCAGATGATACTCTTGCAGATGTACTTAATCTTGTTGAGCAAACCGGCCATTCAACCATGGCAGTTACTGATGACGGTACCGCAAACGGTAAGCTTCTCGGCGTTGTAACAAGCAGAGATTACCGCATCAGCCGTATGGCAACAGACCTTAAGGTATCTGAATTTATGACCCCTCTCGATAAGCTTATTACAGCTCCCGAGAACACAACCCTGAAGGAAGCCAACGATATAATCTGGGCTCATAAGCTCAATTCCCTTCCGATAGTTAATTCAGAGGGCAAGCTCCTCTACTTCGTATTCAGAAAGGATTATTCAGAGCACAAATCAAATCCTTATGAGCTTCTTGATTCACAGAAAAGATACATGGTAGGTGCCGGAATCAATACTCTCGACTATAAGGAGCGTGTTCCCGCACTCATTAATGCCGGTGCAGATATTCTTTGTATCGACTCATCCGAAGGCTACTCCTGCTGGCAGGCGCAGACTCTCAAGTTTATTCGCGATAATTACGGTGATTCCGTAAAGGTTGGCGCCGGTAATGTTGTTGACCGTGACGGCTTTATGTTCCTTGCAGAAGCAGGTGCAGACTTTGTTAAAATCGGTATCGGCGGCGGTTCAATCTGTATCACCAGAGAACAGAAGGGTATCGGCCGCGGACAGGCAACAGCGGTAATTGAGGTTGCTAAGGCACGTGACGAATATTTCGAAAAGACCGGTATATATATTCCGATATGCTCGGACGGCGGAATCGTACACGATTATCATATGACTCTTGCCCTTGCCATGGGCGCAGATTTTATCATGCTCGGACGCTATTTTGCCCGCTTCGATGAAAGCCCTACAACAAAGCTTAATATTAACGGTACTTATGTTAAGGAATACTGGGGCGAGGGCTCTAACAGAGCACGTAACTGGCAGAGATACGACCTTGGCGGAAAGTCAAAACTCTCCTTCGAGGAAGGTGTTGATTCCTATGTTACTTATGCCGGAAGCCTTAAGGATAATGTTGCAAAGAGCCTTTATAAGGTTAAGTCAAC
>JAZNKQ010000128.1:0-17849 GCA_045578645.1 Lachnospiraceae bacterium | reverse complement strand
TTAGGAACCTTACGGAGCTTCAGACCGTAAGCAACATTATCAAATACATTATAATGGGGAAGCAGAGCATAGCTCTGGAAAACCATTGCAGTATCACGTTTGTTGGGGGTAAGGGTATTTATAGCCTCCTCACCCAGATATATTTCACCCTCATCAGGACTTTCAAAGCCGGCAATCATACGAAGTGTGGTAGTCTTTCCGCAGCCGGAAGGACCAAGAAGCGTTACGAAGCTTCCCGGCTCGATATTGAGAGAGGTATTACGTACTGCGTAAAAATCCTTTCCTGTCTTCGGGTCCTGATAGATTTTTGATATATTACTAAGTCTTACACCTTTCTTTTCCTTTGCCATACTCAGTTAACCTCCTTAATTTTTTTGCTCGTTCCGAAATGCTTGATAATCCAGTTCATAATAGTAACCGAGCCGTATGTTATAACAATCAGAATTGTTGCAAAGGCGCATGCGATACCGTATGAGCCCTTTTCCGCAAATTCGTTAATCTGTACGGTAATAAGCAGATAGGAAGGAGTTACAAGAAGTATGATAGCGGAAATAGCTGTAATACTTCGTACAAAGGCAGTAACAAGACCGCTTAGGAAGGAATCCTTAATCAGCGGAAGCGTGACTGTCATAAACACCTTGAAGCTGTTTGCTCCCATATCATAGGCAGACTCTTCGATTGATTTGTCAATCTGCTGTAATGCGGAAATACCGCTTCTTGTTCCGGTCGGCAGTGAACGGACTACAAACACGATAACAAGGATAATACCGGTACCGTAAATTCCTTCGAGGAAGCCGGTGCGGAATACACCGCCGGCAAAGCCTCTTATGTAGCCTATACCGAGTACCGTACCGGGAACTGCCATCGCCAGCATCGAAACAAATTCAATGAAGCCCTTGCCCTTAAACTTCTTTTTAACTACAAGATAAGAAATAATCATTGAGAGAAGTGCGGTAATCGGGGCAGCAATGAGCGAAAGCATGAAGGAATCCTTGAATGCCTTGAAGCCCTTGTAGCGTTCGAATACAAGAATGAACCATTTAAAGGTCGGTGTGAAGTCATAGCCCCAGGTTTTAAACAGTGCACCGATCGGAACACATAAATACATGAGGATAACAAATATTGAAACGGCACCGCAAAGAATGCTGAGAGGACGGGTAACGCTTTTATCCTCGATAAGCATACGTCCGCGGGAGGCTTTTCCGGTAAGCGTTGCGGTTGTCTTGCGCTCAAGATAATACTTCTGCACGAAGAACATAAGCATTGTAATGGCAAGAAGAACAACTGCCATGGCGGAAGCACCGTTTTTATCATAAGCTCCCGTAATACGCAGATAAATAGTGGTTGCAAGCGTATCATAGGAGCCGCCGATAATCATCGGGTTAGCGAAATCGGCGATTGATTCAATAAAGGTTACGAGGAAGGCATTGCCGAGACCCGGAAGAAGGAGCGGCAGAGTCACGCTTGAGAAAACCTTAAAGCGTGAGGCACCCATATCGCGGGCAGCTTCCTCGAGAGAAGGGTCGATATTTTTAAGAAGACCCTTGAGCATCATATAGCATACGGGGAAGAAAGTGAGCGTCTGTACGACTACAATTCCCCAGAAGCCGTAAACACTGTTATCGTAAATGTTCAGTACATAGCGGGTTATGATACCTGATTTACCGAACAGCATAATCATCGACAGTGAAAGTACAAAGGGCGGGGAAACAACCGGCAGCATTGATACTACCTTAAAAAGTCCGCCCATAAAGCGTGTTCTGACCTTAACATAAACCTCAACATATGCAAACAGAAGACCGATAAGTGTGGAGAAGATTCCCACGACAAAGCCGACTTTAAGAGTATTTGTTATGGAGGTTTTGAAGGTATGCATATCCATAATCGAACTGAAGAATGAGGTCGTCAGTCCGGCATCCTTTGAATACACACTATCAACTAACAGAATAGCCAGCGGATACAGTATAAAAAGAGTAAGGAAAGCTATCAGCACAACGATGGTTGTGACCATAATCGGATCGCCCATCAGCTTTTTGCGGTCAAGCTTTGCACCCTGGCGTGATTTCATAGGGAGTTCCTCCTTATTGTGTATAGATGAAAAAAGGGAAGGCAGTCAGAAACCGCCTTCCCACCAGCTGCAAATAAATTATTCTGTCTTGAAACGGTCATCAGCTGCATCGCCGAGAGCGTTCATAACTTCTTCAACATACTTACTTGTGTTGTTCTTTGCATCCTCAAAGTCATATTCCATAACGTTTTCGGGATCAAGACCGAAATCAGCTGCCTGCTTGGGCTGGTCAGCATTGTCGATAACAAGGAACTGATATGAGCCGTTATCATCAGCGAGCTCTACACACTCAGGTGAAAGAGCGAACTCAATCCAGAGCTTAGCTGCGTTGGGGTGCTTACATCCGTTGAAAATAGCGGTAGCACCGATTTCGAAAGAGGTACCTGATGAAGGAATGATAAGCTCGATGTTTGAATATCCGTTATCAACAATCTGGGTAATACCATCATGAAGGAAACCGATACCAACAACACACTCAGCAGTTCCGATGTTCTTTGAAGGACCTGAACCTGACTTTGTGTAAACTTCGATGTTCTTATCAAGGTCTACGAGATACTTGATACCTTCGTCATGTCCGTACTTCTGAATCATGGTATTGATAACAAGCTTTGCTGTACCTGATGTATTGTAGTTTGAAAGCCAGATAAGATTCTGATACTTGGAATCAAGAAGATCCTTCCAGTCCTTCGGAGCGTCAAGGCTCATACGGGAGAGCTCGTCCTTGTTAACCATGATACCGAGAATTCCCTTGTAGATACCGTACCAGTATCCGTCTGCATCGCGGTAAACCTTATTTAAGAGATGAGTAGCGTTCTTTGCCTCATATTTCATGAGGAGACCGTCAACAGATGCCTCGTTGTAGGGATCTGTTGTACCGCCGAACCAAACATCACCTGAAGGATTTCCGTTTTCTTCTTCAATCTTAGCCTGAACCTCACCGGTTGACAGACGCTGATATGTAACGTTGATGCCGAAAAGCTTCTTGAACTGATCACATGCTGCTGAGAGATATTCCTCTTCGCATGAACCGTAAACGATAAGCTCGCCTTCTTCCTTAGCGGCGTCAATTAATTCCTTGATGTATTCGGGATCATCTGTAGTGATGGGGCAATCTGAGCTGCCGCCTGAAGATGCTTCCTTGGAACATCCTGCTAACAGTCCTAACGTAAGTGTAAGAACAAGTAACAATGATAAAACTTTTTTCATAAAATAACCCTCCTTTAGTTATAGGTGTCAGACATAACAAATCGTATGTTAACTAATTGTCTAACAGGTAAGTATGATTCTATATTCTTTTTGCGGAACAGTCAAGTGATATTTTAGAAGATTTGCACAAAAATTATTTAAAATGTGAAGCAAAGATGTTATAATTCCACATGAACGCATACTTCACTTCGAGAATTGCCCTAATATGAAGCAGTATGTGCTTATTTTAGTGACATTCTCCGTGACAGATTGCTTAGGCACAAGATAGCCTTTATGCGACACGAGAAATCACCTGCGTGAATTTCTCGTGCGGATTCCTACGCTACGCTTCGGAATGGCGACTAGTGTTAAGAATATATAAGAAGCATATGGTGAAAACTAGAAAAGAATAAACTATTAGGAGGCAGTGTATGAAAATAACGGAAAGTATTTACAGTGCAGGAGTATATGACCGTGAGATTAAGCTGTTTGAAGGACAGTATCAGGTTCCCGAAGGCATAACCTACAATTCCTATGTAATTACGGATGAAAAAACAGCGGTTATTGATACGGTGGACATAGGCTTTTCTGATGAATGGCTTGACAGACTTTCTGAAGTATTGAAAGGCCGTAAGCCGGATTATCTTATTGTCCAGCATATGGAGCCCGACCATTCGGCAAGCATAAAAAGATTTACCGAGGTATATCCGGAGGCAGTGATTGTATCAAATAAAAAAGCATTTACAATGATGGAGAATTTCTTCGGTACGGATTTCTGTGACAGACGGCATTATGTTGAAAACGGAGATTCCCTCTCGCTCGGAAAGCATAATCTGAGCTTTGTATTTGCGCCGATGGTGCACTGGCCGGAGGTAATGGTGACCTATGACAGCACGGAAAGGGTTCTTTTCTCGGCGGATGCCTTCGGACGGTTCGGCGCTATAGATTCAAAGGAAAGCTGGGATGATGAAGCAAGGCGTTACTATATAGGCATTGTCGGCAAATATGGTGTTCAGGTTCAGAACCTTTTGAAAAAGGCAGCAGAGCTTCCTATAGAGATAATATGTCCGCTTCACGGGCCGGTATTGACGGAAGATCTTTCCCACTATATAGGACTCTACCGGACCTGGTCGTCCTATACGGTGGAGTCTGACGGGATTATGA
The DNA here is from genome assembly GCA_045578645.1 of Lachnospiraceae bacterium. Taxonomy (GTDB): domain Bacteria; phylum Bacillota; class Clostridia; order Lachnospirales; family Lachnospiraceae; genus RUG11977. The sequence goes on along the minus strand of JAZNKQ010000128.1, from coordinate 13,432 downwards.
TTGCCTACACGTCAGTATACGGAAATACAAAAAAGGCAGTACAGCAGCTTGAAAAGGAGCTGTACAGACGCGGATGTCCGCATGTTGTAATATATGACCTTGCCGTATCCGACATGGCGAAGGCGGTTGCGGATGCCTTTCGCTACGGTAAGCTGGTGCTTGCCACCACTACCTATAATGCGGGAATTTTCCCCTATATGCGTGAATTTATAAGTAATCTTACAGAGAGAGGCTTCCGTTCAAGAACCGTAGCACTGATTGAAAACGGTTCGTGGGCTCCTCAGGCCGTGAAGGTTATGAAGAAAATGCTCGAAGGGTGTAAGGATATTACCTGGGCTGAAAATACGGTAAGTATAATGTCTGCACCGAGTGCGGAAAACCTTGAGCGGCTGAACAGCCTTGCGGAAGAGCTTTGCAGGGACTATATTGCGCTCTCCTCAGATACGGCGGACAAGAATAATATGTCAGCGCTTAACCGCATCGGATACGGTCTTTATGTTGTAACCTCGCATGACGGAAAGCGCGATAACGGACTTATCGTAAATACTGTGGCGCAGGTTACCGATTCCCCGAACCGCCTGAGTGTTACGATAAATAAGTCGAATTATTCGCACCATGTAATAAAGCAGACAGGAAAGATGAACGTTAACTGTCTTTCCGTTGATGCGCCCTTTGAGGTATTCCGTAATTTCGGATTTCAGACAGGAAGGGCTGTGGATAAGTTTGAGGGCTGGGAGCCGGTACGCTCGGATAACGGACTTGCGATTTTGCCCAGATATATTAACGCGGTAATATCTCTTCGAGTTGAACAGTATGTTGATTTGGGAACACACGGAATGTTTATCTGTTCGGTTACGGAGGCAAGAGTAATGAGTGATAAGGAAACCATGACATATTCATATTATCATGAGAATGTAAAGCCGAAGCCTGAGACTGAGGGTAAAAAGGGATATGTCTGTACAATATGCGGATATGTTTATGAGGGAGAAAACCTGCCCGATGATTTTATATGTCCGCTTTGCAAGCACGGAGCAGCAGATTTTGAAGCCATTACGGAATGAGGCGACAGGAATGTCGGGTATTGCGCAAATACCTGTAATAAAGTAGAATGTTACTGCTAATGCGAAAGAAAATAGAGAATTAAGTGAACGGGAGCAAGGATTACTATGAGTTCGTTTTTACCTGTATCTAAAGCTGATATGGATGAGAGAGGCTGGGAGCAGTGCGATTTTGTATATATAATCGGTGATGCCTATGTCGATCATCCGTCCTTCGGACATGCGATAATAAGCAGGGTGCTGGAATCGCACGGTTACAAGGTAGGTATTATATCGCAGCCTGACTGGAGAGATGATGAGTCGGTCAGGGCTCTTGGAGAACCAAAGCTTGGTTTTCTTGTTATGGGCGGAAATATGGACTCGATGGTCAATCACTATTCCGTATCAAAAAAGAGACGGAGCAATGATGCCTTTACTCCCGGCGGTGTTATGGGAAAGCGTCCGGATTACGCAACGGTAGTATATTGTAATCTGATAAGGAAATCCTATCCGAAAAAGCCGATTATTATCGGAGGAGTTGAAGCAAGCCTCAGAAGGCTTGCACACTATGATTATTGGTCGGGTAAGCTGAAAAGGTCTGTGCTTCTTGATTCGCAGGCCGATTTACTGCTGTACGGAATGGGCGAGAGGAGTATAACAGAGGTTGCGGAGGCACTCAGCTCGGGCATCGATATAAAGGATATCACCTGGATTGACGGAACCGTATATGCCGCGAAGGAGCTGCCGGATGAAAGTGTCCCGAGGCTGCTGCTTCCCGAATACAAGGCTTTATGTAATGATAAAAGGAAGTATGCGGAGAGCTTTTATGTTCAATACACAAACACAGACCCGTTTACGGCGAAGCGTCTTGTGGAGCCGTATGGTGAAAGGCTGTATGTAGTTCAGAACCCTCCGCAGAAGCCGCTTTCACAGAGCGAAATGGATCAGGTTTATGCACTGCCGTATCAGCGTAACTATCATCCGTCTTATGAAGCGCTCGGAGGAGTGCCGGCGATATCGGAGGTAAAATTCAGTATTATTTCAAACCGGGGATGCTTCGGAGCCTGCAGCTTTTGTGCGCTTACCTTCCATCAGGGGCGTATTGTGCAGACAAGAAGCCACGAATCCATTCTGGCAGAAGCGGGTCAGATGGTCTGGGACCCTGATTTTAAAGGATATATTCATGATGTGGGCGGACCGACTGCGAATTTCAGGCAGCCTGCCTGCCGCAAGCAGCTTGAGAAGGGAGCATGTCGCGACAGACAATGCCTGTTTCCCACTCCGTGCCGTAATATGGAAGCGGATCACAGTGACTATCTTAGGCTTCTGCGAAAGCTGCGGGAGCTGCCGAATGTTAAAAAGGTTTTCATCAGAAGCGGAATCCGCTTTGACTACCTTCTTGCAGACAAGGATGATACCTTTTTCAGGGAGCTGGTACAGCATCATATATCGGGTCAGCTGAAGGTAGCACCGGAGCATGTTTCGGATACGGTTCTCAAGCTTATGGGAAAGCCCGGCAACAGTGTATATCGAAAGTTTATTGATAAATATAAAAAGCTTAATGAGCAAATGGGCCTGAAGCAGTTTGTAGTGCCGTATCTTATGTCCTCGCATCCCGGCTCAACGCTTAAGGAGGCAATTGAGCTTGCGGAATACTTGCGTGATTTGGGATATATGCCGGAGCAGGTACAGGATTTTTATCCTACGCCGTCGACCATTTCAACGGTTATGTATTATACCGGGCTTGACCCGCGTACCATGAAGCCGGTTTATGTGCCGGTTAATCCGCATGAAAAGGCTATGCAGAGGGCATTAATCCAGTATCGGAATCCCAAGAATTACAAATTAGTAAAAGAAGCATTGACTATTGCCGGCAGAACTGATTTAATAGGATATGACAAAAAATGTCTGATAAAACCGCAAAAGGGAGAACGGACCGTCGGAAACGCTAAAGCTGCCGGGGACTCAAAAAGTGCGAAAAACGTAGGACGTGCCGGAAACGCTAAAGCTGCGAGAGGGGCAAAGAAATCAGGAGCTGCGAAGTCCGTAAGAGGTTCGAAGAGTCCGATGGGCGGTAAGACAGTCAGAAAGAAAAACAAACGATAAGAGGTATCGGAACGACATAGGAATAACAGTTCCGCACCCATCGGGACAGGAGAGCAAATGGGCGTACGGATTATTATTGATTCAGCTTCCGATATACGAAAGGAAGACGCGGAAAAAAGAGGCTTTTTATTTGCACCGTTAAAAACAATTATTAACGGTGAAGAGTACAATGACGGAGTCGATCTTACGACTGATGAGTTTTATAACAAGCTTGCTGCAAGTAAAGAGCTTGCGGGAACCAGTCAGGTAACACCTGCCGAGTTTGAGGCACTCTATAAGAAGGTTACGGATGACGGTGATGAAGCAGTTGTTATTACAATATCGAGTAAGCTTTCGGGAACCAATCAGAGTGCAGTAATTGCAGCTGAAGGCTATCAGGGAAAAATATATGTCGTGGACAGCTTAAATGCTACCGTTGGTGAGCAGGTGCTGATAGAGCAGGCTGTGCGCCTTTGTGAGCAGGGACGCAGCGCTAAAGAAATATTTGATGAGCTTGAGGTGCTTAAAGGAAGAGTCCGCCTTGTGGCGAGAGTTGATACACTTGAGTACTTAATGCGCGGCGGACGTGTTTCGAAGGGTGCTGCCATTGTTGGAGAGGTTCTTGGAATTAAGCCGATTCTTGCGATTACCGACGGCGTCATTGTAACACTCGGAAAGGCACGGGGAACTAAGGGCAGTCACAGCATGGTAAATGAGAATATCGAAAAGGCAGGCGAGATAGATTTCTCAATGCCCGTTGCCATGGCATATTCGGGAAAGGACAAAGGTATTCTTGACAAATATATTGCTGCGAGCGGTGAGCTTTGGGAAGGAAAGCTTGAAGGAATTCCTGTTTCGGTACTCGGAAGTACAATCGGTACACATGTGGGACCGGGAGCTTTCATAGTATCTTTTATAGCAAAGAATTGATAAATGGGTCTGTTACATATAGAAAATGTATCAGACCTTTTTTAATTCTTTTTCGTCATTAAGTACATTGACAAATGGAGAAGAAGTGAATATACTTCATTGCTGTATGCACTTTTTCGTGCGCTATTTGTTTCTGAGCGAAAACAAATAGCCATTGCGATATTCCTCGCGACAAGTCGCTCAGAAATGGGGACTAATATGATAAATACCGTGATTAAGGGAGTTACGCTTAAGCTGGATACGGAGAATTACTACTTCTCTCCGACAGCGCCGGATGCAGGAACACTTGCCATGTTGTCTGAGGTTGAGTTTTGCGCAGAGGATAAGATCCTTGATCTCGGCTGCGGCTACGGAATAGTAGGGCTTACGGCTGCCGGAATCATTGGAGGAAGCCGTGTTGTAATGTGCGATATTTCCGAGGATGCCATCAGGTTATCGAAGGCGAACGCACTGCTGAACGGAATGGACATTTCTGAAATAAAGCAGAGTGACGGTCTTAGGAGCATTGAACAATCCGATTTTACGCTGATACTTTCAAATCCGCCCTACCATACGGATTTTAGTGTTGCGAAGCATTTCATAGAAGAAGGCTTCAAACGGCTTGTTGTGGGCGGCAGAATGGTAATGGTTACAAAACGGCTCGAGTGGTATAAGGAAAAGCTGACCTCTGTTTTCGGCGGAGTGAGAATTGTCGAAAAGGATGGTTATTATGTATTTATCTCCGAGAAAAGAAATGAACGCATAAAAAGGAAAACTGATAATAAACCTGCAATATCCAAGAAACTTGCCAGGAAAATGGAAAGAAGAGGGAAAAAATGGACACGGTCTTAATAATAACACCTTGCACCTGCATAGGATTAATCGCTTCAGTTTTGTTAAAGCCCAATGTGCGTATTAAGGGGCACAGTCTCAGTCTTTACTGGGTTATCGTTCTTATAGGGGCGGCTTCACTAATAGCCTTTGATAAAATTTCTCTGACGGAGGCAGTTGCCGGACTTACTGCAGACACATCAATTAATCCGCTGAAAATACTGGTGCTCTTTATTTCAATGTCGGTTCTTTCAATATATCTGGATGAAATCGGATTCTTCCGGTATCTTGCAAGCCGTGCCACCGGAAAGGCCGGAGCGGGACAGAGAACCCTGTTTCTGTATCTTTATCTTATGGTATCGGTGCTTACCGTATTTACCTCAAATGATATAATTATTCTTACCTTTACTCCGTTTATATGTTATTTTGCAAAGAATGCCGGGATCAATCCGATTCCGTATCTTTTTGCTGAGTTTGTCGCTGCGAATACCTGGAGTATGATGTTTGTAATAGGTAACCCCACCAATATCTATCTTGCAACCTCGGCAGGTATCGGTTTTATGGAATATGCGGGTGTGATGTTTCTGCCCACAATGCTCGGAGGCATTGCTGCATTTATAGCTCTTTATGCAGTTTTCCACCGCTCACTTAAGAAGCCGATGAACGCGGGCGGAATGCCTGTGAGAATTAAGAATAAGACAATGCTCACAATCGGGCTTGTACATATGGCAGGCTGTACGGTTCTGCTGGTAGTATCCTCATATGTGGGAATAGAGATGTGGCTTATCAGCCTCTCATTTGCAGTAAGTCTGTTTTTATGTACTCTGCTGTATAAATATATAAGGAAGAAAAAGAGATATGCGGAGCATATACTGAATAAGGGCAATGAGCTGGAGCGCTGTATAAAGCGCGCACCCTGGGAGCTGATTCCGTTTGTAATATCAATGTTTGTTATTGTACTGGCTCTTGATAAATACGGAATAACAAATTTTATTGCTGAAACTCTCGGGAATTCGGGAACAGTTGCAAAATACGGAGTTGTATCGTTTCTGACGGCCAATCTGATTAACAATATACCGATGAGCGTTTTGTTTGAGTCTGTATTGGGAAATGCGGATGAAGTAATACGCAATGCCGGAGTATATGCATCCGTAATAGGCTCGAATATAGGCGCCTTGCTTACTCCGATAGGAGCACTTGCCGGAATGATGTGGACAGGCATGCTTAAGAAGTATGATGTGCGAGTGAGCTTTATGACATACCTTAAATACGGAGTGTTGATTGCGGTTCCGACACTGGCAGCAGCACTGGCAGGACTTGCAATTGTTTTGTGATATTGAATATATGCTAAAAAATAAAGGGTTCAAATCATCAACCGATTTGAACCCTTCGCTTTTATTCGTTATCAAGCTGTGATGTGCAATGAGGACATCTGGTTGCCTTAATGCTGATTTCGGTTTGGCAGTAAGGACAGGTCTTGGTAGTAGGTGCAGCAGGTGCGGGAGCTTCCTTCTTCTTGCCGAGGTCCGCCATCTTATTCATTGTCTTAACAAGCATAAACACAATGACTGCCATAATAAGGAAGTGGATAATTCCCGTTATGAAGGAACCGTAATTAAGTGTTGCAAGTCCAAGCTCTTTGGCTTCTGCCAGGGTTGCGGGAACCGCAAGATTGTCGGGATTGCTGAGAACAACGAAGAAATTGGAAAAATCCGTGTCGCCAACGAAGCATCCTACAATCGGCATAAAGATGTCATTAACCAGAGATGCAACAAGACTGTTGAAGGCACTTCCGATTATCATTCCGACTGCCAGATCAATCATATTGCCGCGCATAATAAACTTCTTAAATTCTTTTAACATTTGTTTGCCTCCGCATTAGTAATATGAATTTCCAGTACATTATAAAATGCAAAGGTTCGAAAGTCAACCTGACTGCTTTCTGACAACTGCATTATTGTACTTATTCGGCCTGTGGAAATATTAGGGGATGGTTTAGTTATTGGCTTGCAGGTTTGCGGTATTTGATACCCTGTTTCGTGTCAGAAACTCCCGGATGAAGCCACGCCGACCCTTTCTCTCCTGTTCGAGGATATAATCGGAGGAAGGCACGCCTTCATAGTTATCCAGTAATCTGATTGCCTCTTTAATTGGTTCAGTACTGGTCGGGTCCTGTTTACGCCGTTTGTTAAGCTCGCCAAGTGTGCGAAGTACATGATTTGTCTCTTCTGTTCGGATGATGGAAATATTTTTCTGAATTTTGTAAATAAGATCCTCATCCGAAAAGTCAATGTTCTCCGGAATGTCAAAGTCTGTCCAGACTCCCCCGGGATTTAGTATTGAATCACGTGAGTGATTAATAAAATCAGTTTTCTCTCTAATTTGCTCATCTATCATTTCAATCAGACTTTCCGTATATTTAGATTTATTTAGCGACAAATCCATGACTAAAATAACCCTTGCTTCAACAAGTGCCTGCAAATTCATTCTTTCCCGTTCATATATGGTAATACCGTTTTGGATACGGTTCTTCAATGTAAGCGCCAAAGCCGAAATTTTCGGAAGCTTTTCACGAATTGACGCGAGCTCTTCCTCCGATAATCTGTCGCTTTGCTGCTCCTGCTGCTGTTCTTGCTGCACCTGCTCCTGCCCGGCATTTTCATTAAGAGGGTTGTTTTGTTCACTTTCAAGCCTTTCGATTTCTGTTTTGAGGCGGTATTGCTTTACATGTGTGTTCGTCATAATTGTCAGGTCTCTATCATAATCTTTTACGACGGGAAGCATACCAAGGGCTTCGCGGTAGTCTTCAAGCTCCGGATCAAAATTAACAGTGTTTGACAGCTTAATATCGCATACCATATTGTTTATCAGATGTTTCAGATCCTTTTGCTTCATTTCCAGGGTGGATGTATCCCTTTTTGCATATTTCAAAGCGTTTTTATGACGTTCATATCCTGTTACATCCTCCCTTTTTGTTGTTTTGAGCTGAATAAGGCATTCCTCCTTCAGCGACCTGTCATGGATTACGGGTGCAAGCAGTTTGTTTTGTCGTTTATTCTGGGCGCTTCTTATTGAGTCTGTCTGAATCAGACCTTGTGCAATCTGCTCCCTTTGTTTCTTTTTCAGCCCTGAAATTCTTTTTTCGCGTTGTAACTGTCCGGAGTCTTTGAATACAGAAGCCATTTTGGTCAGGTTTTCCTTTCTGGCAATTGAGATTCTTAATCTCGACTTCCTCTCAAGCTCTCGGAGAATGGGAATTTCATTTTCATGCAAATCAAGCACATAATCATCCGAAAGGTAAGGGGCATCCTGCTGCGCAATATTGACTTCTTCATCACCGTATACTTCGGCGGTAATATTTGCAATTTCGGCGCGACGTGCGTCGTATTTTTGTTGGTCGAGCAGATTCTTCTGCTGAATTGCTTCCTCAGATTGTTGAGGTATGTTTATATTGTGTTCTTGTCTGATTCTCTCAAATAATGCATCCATTAATCATTCTCCCTTCCTTGCAACAAATCCGGAAACAGTGCTTTTCTAAACATAAGGTCTGTCAGTTCCCATCTGTTTACGGTTGCTGCTTCCGTTGCGTCTCCTAACAGTTTTTTTATTATTGCGTTCAATAGCTCTGAATAGCAGGTGAAGCTGATTGTTGTATCATGAGGATACTTCCTGCTTCCTGCCGCTAATGCATCCCTGAAAAGATGGAGCAGATACTCGGGTTTACCTCCCTGCGAATGCAACCATGCCACTGAGAGCTCGTTTTGGAGTTTTTCAATTAATATGCAGCAGAGTACGGAATTTTTCTCAAGTATTACGCGGCTGCAATCGCAGTCAAAGAGCTGCCTGTCCCAAAGTGACGGATTCGAGCTAAAAGTCAGGTTAATAAAGGAATGATACTGATAGTCGTTTAGCTCCTTGAGCGGCAGCGTGTGCATGGAATTACTTTTCATAACAGGAACCTGTAATAATCTGCCGAGGTCGGTTCTGAAATACTGTGATTCCTCGGTTCTTTTTATCATGCCAAAGGAGGAAAGAAGACAATTTACCTCATTTTCTTCGGGAAAGGTCAGAGCATAGATGCCGTAGCAATCAAGCTGATGAATAATATTAGTACTCATTCGTAATAGGTCGGTTGCGATTCCCTGCCTTCTGTGGTCGGGGTCGACGGCAATGGAAAGAAGACGGACGAGACCGGCATCAATTTCCCAAACGGCAGCTCCGACAGGGAATGTGTTTTCTATAGCTCCAACAAGGAAAAGCTCATTTTTATGTAATTGTGCATACACATCAGGGAGAATCAGCTCAGAAAAAAACTCGGCATGAGTCTCCTTGTCTATTATTGTTACAACTCTATTGTTCACTTCGCACCCCTGATTATTACAAACTTTACTATTATTATAGCATATAATTATTTTCTTTAAAGAAGAATACGTTAAAACTTTATTAAAAATAAGTTTCCTCCGCGATAAGGAGTACGGTTAACGCGGAGGAAACCTATGTAGGATTTTAATAATATGTTAAGACTGCAAATTACTTCTTAACAGCGGCCTTTCTCATGAGCAGCCAGCTGAAGGTACTGAAGAGCGCGGACATAATAAAGAAGCTGAGGAAGGCTCTTCCGTAAGCTCCGGCTGAAATACCGTAAGCAAAATCAATGAATTTGGCAAATGCGATGCTGAGTCTGCCATTGTTAAATATATGGTCAAGGATAGGAATAAGGTAAAGGAACACTACCGGTACGCCTGCACCGATAAGCGTCTTTCCGAGCTTGTTCATTCTGTAGAACAGCAGGGTAATAAAATAGCCTGCACATGACAATGCCATATTGACAAAGAAGGAGAATACAATCGTAAGCAGAATGACAACAATAAACGGAAGATCTGCTAAGGAACGGGAGTAAAGATCTCCAAAAAGGCTTGCGTGTACTACATTTTCAAATGATGCGAAATAAAGGTCGGAAAGAAGGAAAAGAGCACAGTCGACTACGGCAAAGAACAGTGAAACAATACCTGTGGTAATGAGTCTGCCGAGCATTATGCTGCGTCTTGAAACGCTGTTCTGCATAAGCATTTTGAAGTTTTCCTTAAAGGAGTTGAGTCCGGCAACGAAAAGAAAAATGCAGCTGGCAAGTTCCATTCCGGTCAGGGCAGAGGGCTCGTCGGGTGAGATGCTGCCGGCAATAATTGCGAGCAGAATGGTTGAACCTATAACAATGGCATAAAAGATTCCGATTGCGGGAAGAGTTTCTTTAATCTGGTATTTTGTTGATATTGATAATTTCGACATGGTAAGCCTCCTAATCATTTGTCAGCTGGATGAACAGCTTCTGTAAATCAAGTTTTGATATTTCAAGTCCCTGGGGAACCGGTTCTGCCGGTGTTCCGAGTATGTAAGCCGATTTGAGTCCTCCGATACCGTCGACTCCGAGAACGTTTAGTCCCTTGGTATAGCTGTCGATAAGACCGGAGGGACCGCTTATTGTATAGCCCTTTGAGAGAAGCTCGTCGCAGCTTTCATTACGGATGATTTTGCCGTCCTTTATAATAATGATATCCTCAATGACGTTTGAAATCTCTTCAATAAGATGCGTTGAGATAACTGCCGTAAAGGGTGATTCCGTATACTTTTCAAGAAGTAACCGGTAAAAAAGATCGCGGTTATTTGCATCAAGGCCGAGCACGGGTTCGTCGAAGAATACCACGCGGGTGTTGACGGAAAGTGCGATAATCAGCTTCACGATTGAGTTATAGCCGGTTGATAATGCCTTGAACTGCTTCTTTGTATCCAGACCGAATTTCTCTGAAAGCAGCTTTGCATACTCAATGTCGAATTCGTGATAGAATTCTCTGCTCCACTTAAAGATGTCGATAACCTTCATTTTCTCGGGATACAAATCAATTTCGCTCATGATATAGATATCAGCCTGCGCGTCGTCATTTTCGAAGCAGGATTCACCGTTTATGGTTACCGAACCGCTGTCTGCCTTGAGACGGTTACTTATTATATTAAGAAGAGTTGATTTTCCGGCGCCGTTACGACCGAGAAGACCATATATCCTGTTCTCTTCAAAGGTCAGGCTTACGTTATCAAGTGCCTTTGTGCTTCCGTAGCTTTTTGAAAGCCCGTTAATTTCGATTCTGCTCATAGTTATTCTCCTTTTGCTCAGTAGTTTTCATCAATCATGTTGTGCAGCTCATTACAGCTTATGCTGAGCCGCTTTGCTTCGTGGATGGTTTTTTCCACGTAATTACTGTAGAACTGCTCCTTGCGTTTTTCATGTAGCTTTGCAACGGCACCCGTTGAAACAAACATTCCGAGACCTCGTTTTTTGTAAAGGATTCCGCTGTCAGTCAGAATATTAATCCCCTTCAGTGCAGTCGCGGGATTGATTTTATAGGTTGTTGAAAACTCCGTGATTGACGGAACCTGCGAATCCTCGGGAAAGGCTCCCGAGAGAATGGCATCTTCAATCCCTTCGGCAATTTGCATGAATATGGGTTTATCAGAGTTTACATTTATTTGCATTAGCTCCTCCATAATATGTTTTACCTGCGTTACCATATTGGTTAGTTAGTTGAGTAACTAACCGACTGACACATAATATACACGCTGTTGTTTACATTGTCAAGCATATTTTAAAAAAATATTTTTCAAGACGGTTCGGGGAGGCGCTTCCCGCGAAAGGAGCAGGCGGCTTTGTTTCGATTGACGTTGGAATTGTGCTGATATATAATGCTGTTGACAGATATAGGGGGAATGCCGCATTAATAGGTATTTCCTAAGAGAGATATATGTGAGGAGAATAAATTGGACGTTAGAAACGAGATATCAAAAAGAAGAACATTTGCAATTATTTCACACCCCGATGCCGGAAAAACCACACTGACGGAGAAGCTGCTGCTTTACGGTGGCGCCATAAATCTTGCCGGCTCGGTAAAGGCTAAAAAGACGGCAAAGCATGCTGTTTCGGACTGGATGGAAATCGAAAAGCAGAGAGGTATTTCCGTAACCTCATCGGTTATGCAGTTTAACTACGACGGCTACTGCATTAATATTCTTGACACACCGGGACATCAGGATTTCTCCGAGGACACCTACAGAACCCTGATGGCTGCAGATTCGGCGGTAATGGTTATCGACGGCTCAAAGGGTGTCGAGGCGCAGACAATAAAGCTGTTCAAGGTATGTGTAATGCGCCATATCCCCATTTTTACCTTCGTTAATAAAATGGACCGTGAAGCGAGAGATACCTATGAGTTACTTGACGAAATAGAAACCGTACTTGGTATTCGCACCTGCCCGATGGACTGGCCCATCGGCTCCGGTAAGGAGTTTCAGGGAGTATATGACCGTGAGACAAGGAAGATAAGCCGCTTTTATGCAGCAAACAACGGCATGAAGGAGGTTGATACGGTTGAGGCGGTACTCGGTGATGAGAGTCTTGATGCGCTTCTCGGCAAGAAGGCTCATGAGAAGCTGGTGGAGGAGATTGACCTTATTGACGGAGCAACCGACCCTCTTGACATGGAGAAGGTACATGCCGGAGAGCTGACTCCGGTGTTCTTTGGCTCTGCATTGACCAATTTCGGCGTTGAGAACTTCCTTAAGTATTTCCTTAAGATGACAACCTCACCGCTTCCCCGTGTTGCGGCAGGCGAGGTTATTGACCCTATGGATAATGAGTTCTCTGCCTTTGTGTTCAAAATTCAGGCAAACATGAATAAGGCTCACAGAGACAGAATCGCATTCATGAGAATCTGCTCCGGACGCTTTGATGCCGAAGAAGAGGTATATCATGTTCAGGGAAACAAGAAGATGAAGCTTTCGCAGCCTCAGCAGCTTATGGCTCAGGAAAGAAAGGTACTGAGCGAGGCCTATGCGGGCGATATAATAGGTGTTTTTGATCCCGGTATTTTCTCAATAGGAGATACAATTTGTGCTCCGGGAGTGAAATTTGAATATGAAGGAATACCGACCTTTGCGCCCGAACACTTTGCAAAGATACGTCAGGTAGATACCATGAAGAGAAAGCAGTTCCTGAAAGGTGTTACGCAGATTGCGCAGGAGGGTGCAATCCAGATATTCCAGGAATTCAATACGGGTATGGAGGAAATAATCGTAGGCGTTGTCGGAGTGCTTCAGTTTGATGTACTCAAATTCAGACTTGAATCCGAATACGGTGTTGAGATTAGAATGGAGCCGCTGCCTTACGAGTATATACGCTGGGTGGTAAATACACCGAAGCCCATTGAGGACCTCAGTGTTACCTCCGATACAAAGCGTGTCAAGGATATGAAGGGTAATCCGCTGCTTCTGTTCGGGCATGCATGGAGCATTAATACCGTGCTTGACCGAAACAAGGGACTGGAATTTGCGGAGTTTTCCAAAAACTAACGGTGCGCGAGGCAAAAAGGAAAGGGCATGGAGATTAGTGTGAAAAATCACATTGATATGCTGATTTTTCACAACTAACCTTGGTTAGTTTGGCTATCTTGTGCCGAAGCGTCACAAATAGCCTTTATGCGACACGAGAAATCACCTGCGTGAATTTCTCGTGCGGATTCCTACGC
>JAZNKQ010000127.1:0-7045 GCA_045578645.1 Lachnospiraceae bacterium | reverse complement strand
TTTTTCTACCTCTCAAGCATTCCGTTAAACCCGCCGATTGTATCGCTTTCCAAACCTGACATTGAGCCGCTTCTGTCTAAAATAAAAACCAGTTCCGTTAATCCTTTTTTCATATGCTATACCTTCCTTTTCTGTTGATATATACATATTACAAAATTCATAAACGAAACCGGTCGCTTGCGAAGAGACATTTAAATAAAATAATATCTTCTCCGACACATTATTTACTTTTCAAAATAGAAATAACACAGCTTTACATCACCGCTTATTCTAAGCTCTAATTCCACAGGCTCGGCAAAATCCGTTTCATCCCCTTCAAGCTCAATCAGAACATCCGCATAAATCGTATTCCAGGTCTTCATTCTCTTCTTCGCCTCAAGCTCCATTTTGCTGCCCATTATAGACTGCGGCTTCCTTACATATTCAGCCGTATTACACTGCCTGCAGGCTAAGGTCTTACCGTTAACAAGTACTTCAACGCTTCCGCCCTCGGCACTCTGCATATGAAGCACAAGTCCTTTGCTTCCGGGTGTCACGCCACAGTCACGGTAAATAAGACGCCCGGCGCTTGCGCTGTCTGCAGGTGTTGCAGCAGTATATCCGAACCTGCCTTCGGTCAGCACGATGTTTTCATAATCATCGTAATGATCCGCCGGAATCTTTACCGAGGTATCACGCACTCCGGTCACCTCGCCCGGTATATCAACCGAAACCGAAAGCTGCGAATCCTCACAGGAGGCTCCCGCATATATCGTATAGCTTCCCGCCTCGGTCATAAGCGTTCTGCTGATAACATCATAGAACCTGAATTCCGAAACAGGTATAATAAGCTCAACATGCCTTGTCTCACCCGGTTCAACAGCCTTCAGCCTCTTAAAGCCCAAAAGCTGCTTAAGCGGCTTTTTCACTCTCGAAGAAGGTGCAATACCGTAAACCTGTGCAACCTCATCACTTGCCACAGCACCGTTATTTTTTACATCGAAGGCAACCCTCAGGTTAACATTATCCTGAACCCCTGCGCAAAGCCCCGAATATTCAAAGTCAGCATAGGTTAATCCGAAGCCGAAGGGATACAAAACCTCACCCTCAAAATAACGATATGTACGTCCGCCCTTGATAATATCATAATCGTCAATATCGGGAAACTGTCCGTCATTCTTATACCAGGTCTGATTAAGTCTTCCCGCAGGTCTGCTTAAGCCAAAGACTGTCTCGGCCACGGCAAGGCCCATATCCTGACTTCCCGTAGCACTCCAGAGTATGGCAGGAAGCTTTTCCTGTGCGGCATTTATGGCATACGGATAATTCGAAAACAGCACCATAACAATATTCCGGTTAACCTTATAAAGCTCCTCCATCAATCTTTCCTGAACAGGCGAAAGAATAATCGTTTTGCGGTCAAATTCCTCCTTTGCATTAACCATTGGATTACATCCGACTGCAAGAATTACTGCCTTTTTACCCTGTGCAAGCTTTATCGCACTGCTGACACCGTCTTCAACCACCTCAACCCTAAAGCTTATGTCCTTAAGACTCTCCTGCTTTTTCGCAAGCGTTGCCGAACCCATATCAATACCTACGGTAGCGCCAACGCGCTCACTCTCCTGCATCGACCATAAGCTTCCGTCATCCTTAAGCTTTACCGGATAATCAAAGCGGTTTGTAAGTACAAAGCTTCCGTCCTTCTGCTCTTCAAGATGGAAAATCTCCATAACGAACCAGTCAAAGGTCTCGTCCTTCTCCGCGGCAATTCTGCCGATCTGGTCACTTGCCACCTTGCCGGGATACAATCTTGTGTTCATATATTTTCCGGTACGCTCACATCTGAAGGTCAGACTGCCCTCGCCCCAGTCCTCTCTGATAAAGACATCCGGCTTATCAGACATTCCGAGAGCACCGTCAGGCATTACGGCAATTCCCAAATCACCATACATAAATCTTACTCTGTCCATACCGTCCGCAAACGGCAGCTCCCTGCCGAAAAGCTTATTCATTCCCTGACAAAGCGTGGTTTTTGCATAGGGTGCTCCGCCATACCAGTCCTGATGCCATGCATCGCCGAGCGGTCCTATAATTGCAACCGAGTCAGCATCTTCAGGCTTCAGGGGCAGAAAAGCATTTTCATTCTTCAGAAGCACTATCGACTCGCGTGCCACTTCAAGTGAAATTCTGCGGTTTTCCTCGGAATTAATATCAGCCTCCGTTACATTATCGTACGGATTCTTTACTTTGGCATCATATACACCCAAACGTATTTTAGTCCTGAACATGTTCTTTAATGCCCTGTTGATATCCTCCTCTGTAAGCAGCTTAAGCTCATATGCTTCCCTTGCTGCCTGTTCAACCACCGCCGGATTATCAGACATTGCATCCACACCCGCTTTCACGGACGCTGCCAGCGTTTCCGCATGAATACCGTAATAATGATGGAAATTAACGATTAATTCCATCGCTCCGCCGTCACATACGGCATGCTTTAAGCCGTACTCATTCTTTAATATATTCTGCACATCCGGATTAAGCATACCGGGAATACCGTTGATTTTGTTGTAGGCCGTCATGACAGCCTCCGCACCGCCCTTTTCTATCGCCCTGCGGAAGGGTTCAAGATAAAGCTCATATTTATTTCTCGGATCGATGCTCGCGTTTTTCCATCCGCGACCCTCCTCGGTATTGTTTGCATAAAAATGCTTAAGAGTAGACGCAATTCTTAAATAGTAAGGATCATCTCCCTGCATACCCTGAATATAGGCAGAGGACATTTCGCCTGCCAGAACAGGATCTTCACCGTAGCCCTCTTCATTCCTGCCCCATCTCGGGTCACGCTCAAGATCAATCGTCGGTGCCCAGCGGCTTAAGCCCCTGTCAGGATGACGATGATAGATTACCCTCGCCTCCTTACCTGTAACCTCGCCCGCCTTTTTAATCAATTCAGTATCCCATGTGGCACTCATACCGATAGGCTGGGTGAAGGAGGTCGTAATCTCCGGTTCCCCCAGTTCAGTCTGGTCATTTCGCGCTTCCACACCATGAGCAGCTTCTCCTCCGACCGAAAGTGCAGGAATACCAAGCCTCTCAATGTCAACAGCTCTTGATGCAAGACATTTCAGCTTTTCATCCATTGTCATGGCAGACATCAGCCAGTCAAGACGCTCCTCAACAGGCAATGCCGCATTCCAAAAAGGGGTTGTCTTATTTATTTCCATAGTTATTCTCCTTCCCATAAAGTAACTAAAGGGTCCAACACCGTTTCGATATCGGACCCTTTAATCTTATCATATATTTATTGCCATTACTATGCCGTGACTGAATTAATCCGGTATTTTAGTAGCTAAGAAAGCTGTCATTTCAGCGTTTGCCTCTTCAAGACCGTTAGCCTTTAACTCATCAACCATAGCAGTCCAGTTTGCTTCAAAGTTATCCTGTCCGCCTGTTACACACTGAATAAGACCGGGCCATGCAATTTCATCCAGAATAGAAACCTTGTTTGAAAGCTCCTGAGGAATCTGATATGCCCATAAAGCAGAGTAAGGAAGTAATTCGAACTCTTCAGGCTGAGGGAAGATGTCAATAAGCATATCAACTCCCCATGCCTTACAAGCTGCAAGCTCCTCTGCATTGTATTCAGCCATTACGGTTTCTCTGGTTACTGTAGTGTAGGGATTTCCGTTTTCATCCTCAGCACCGTCACCGTAAATCGGGAATCCTGTATAGTTTCCGATACCGGTCTTCTTGCTGTAATCGGGATCTGAATTTGAAGCATCAATTTCTGCCTGAGTACGATATCTCTTACCGTTTTCATCTAACTGATAGTGAACGCCTTCAATACCCCATTTATGAAGAACCGAACCCTCGTCAGAGCAAAGGAAATCAAGGAACTTAATAGCACGTACGGGATCCTCGCAATCCTTAGAGATAGCAATACCCCAGCCTACCTGAAGACCCTGGTATAACAGAGCCGCACTCTTCTTTGTCTCATCAAGTACAACCGGAAGACCGCAGTAGGTCTTATCCATCTTACCGTCTGCAATCAGAACCTGCTGTGCCTGATTGTAATCCCATAAAGCATCAGTGATTGCAACAACACGTCCGCTTGCAAGCTTTGCTATGTAATCATCATGTGTCTGTGTAGCGAAGTTAGGATCAAGAATACCCTCATCATACATACGTGATAACCACTTGAAGTATGCCTTCTCATCATCGCTTGTGTGCTTATAGAAGCAGTTGTAATTCTCGTCAATAATCCACTGTCCGTTATCGGGAGCAGCATCAGCGATAAAGCCTGCAGGATTTCCTAAAGTAATCATCCAGTGCCAGTCAGATGCGCTCATGGTAATACCGATTGTCTCTAAGCCATCCTCTGTTGTAGGATGTGCTGCCATATATTTCTTAATTAAAGCTTCATACTCAGCAATTGTCTTCGGATATTCATAATTGTTTTCCTTAATTGCTGCCCACTGAATCTGGCAGGTTCCGCCTGTCTTCAGTGTCTGTGCATTAACACCTGCATATGAAAGCTGATAAATACCGTCGTCCTCTGCACTCCACTTTAACTTCTCGAGCTCAGCGCCATACATTTTCTTAATGTTGGGACCATACTGCTCAATTAAGTCAGTCATATCAATTAAGGCCTTTGCCTCATATAAATCAGTTGCACTTCCCTTAGCATAAATGAAATCAGGGTATTCGTCATTTGCTATCATAAGAGCAATATCCTCTGCCTCATCACCCGATGAAGTAACCGGATAAGAAATCTCTAATGTAACACCTGTAGCCTCTGTAATTGCGTTACCAACCGGATTATCCCAGCTGTCATTTGTTCCGTCTGCCAGATATACCTCAAATGTAACCGGTGATTTATCATCAGCTGCTGCCTTATCTTCAGTACCTGCCGCACTGCCTGAATCTGTTCCTGCAGCCTCATTATTTGAAGCCGGTTCATCAGAGCTGCCACAGCCTGCCAGCATACCGATGCTCAATGCCATCACCATTAACAGGCATAAAACTTTACGCATTTTTTTCATTTTTTATCTCCTCCAATTTTTTTATATATATAAACCTTTTCAGGCTATATATCAAAATCAATCCTTGACTGAACCTACAGTCATACCGCCGACAAAATACTTCTGTACAAACGGATATACAACGATAATCGGAACTGTTGCCACAACCGTAACAGCCATTCGTACCGCCATCGGAGTAATTGCTCTTGCCGTGTTTGTTGAAACATGTGTATCCATCTTCATGGTTGCCTGTGCCATAATCTCATACAGCTTATACTGCAGCGTCGGCAGCTTCTTGGCATATAAATATGTATCCATAAATGAATTCCACTGACCAACCGCATAATACAACGCAATTGTCGCAATAACGGGCTTACACAGAGGCATTACAACCTTATACCAAATCTGGAAATCATTTGCACCGTCAATTTTTGACGCCTCCTGAAGCGCTATGGGTAAGCCGTCTATAAAGGAGCGTACCAGAATCATGTTAAATACCCAGATAAGACCGGGCAGAATATAAACCAGAAAATTATTACCCAGATGAAGCGTACGGATAATAAGCAGATACTCAGGAATCAAACCACCGCTTACATACATTGTAACAACAAACAAAACGGTAAACGGCTTACGGAAAACAAAATCACGACGGCTGAGAGTATATGCCAGCATCGCGGTACAGATAACACCAAATAAGGTTCCGACAATTGTCTTTGCCACCGAAATGAGGAACGGCATTACAATATTACTTTCCGCAAATACATATTTATAATTGCTTAGTGTAAACACTCGCGGAACTATAAAATTAATATTTCTCAGTGTATCCGTTGCATCATTCAGTGATATCGCCAACACATTCAGAAATGGATATAAGGTTACGATTATTATCAATATGAAGAACAAAACAAGCAGAAAATCGAACCAGTTCTTTTTATTTTTCATTAAACAGTCCTCCTAAATCAGCTTGTCTTCGCCAACCGCACCGGCAATCTTATTTGCAATCAGCAGCAACGCTACCCCTACAACCGACTGGAATACACCAATGGCGGTTCCGAGACCGTAATCACTGCTTCCGATACCTCTTTCATATGAAAACCATGAAAGAACCATTGTATGGTCCTGTACAAATGCATTGCTTAAAAGCATCTGACGCTCCATACCTACATTTAACGCTCCGCCGATATTCATAATCAGGAGCACTATGATAGTCGGACGGATTCCCGGCAGTGTAATATGCCATATACGCTGAAATCTGTTCGCACCATCCATCTTTGCAGCCTCATACAATCCTGTATCAATGCCTGCCATCGCAGACAGATAAATAATTGCATTCCAGCCCATTTCCTTCCAGCAGTTAATAATTACAATGACGAACCATATCAGTACCGAGTTTGTACTCATCAGATGAAGATTACTGTTGGTAATGGTATCCAGAATACCGCCGTCATTAAATATATTTTTTGCAATACTTGCAATAATAACCCACGATACAAAATGCGGCAGATAAGAAATTGTCTGCGTCACACGCTTAAAGCGCTTAAACTGCAGCTCATTTAAAAATACCGCAAATGCAATGGCAATTAATGTACCCGCAACAATATCAATAATACTGATACCGATGGTATTTATCATTGTCTGGCTGAACAACCGGTCATTAAATGCCTTAATAAAGTTATCAAAGCCAACAAAAGTAGGCTCACCAACGGGCTTATAGTTATAAAACGAAAAACGTATGCCAAGTAATGGCCAATAGTTCAAAATCAGTACAAAAATAGCTACCGGTAAGAACATAACATAGTATCCGCGATTGGTCCATATACGAAGTCCAAGGGGCTTCTTACGCACTTCAACGCCGGTAGAGGTAATAATTTTTTTCTTTTCGAACATACCATCCTCTTCCTTTCTTCCTCATACTTACATGCTCAATAAAGGGGTAAAACTTCTTTAGGAAAGAACTGTCCTGCTTCTTTGGGGGAAGTCCCCTGAAACAGGACAGTCTATACATCACAGCATCAAAGCTGTGCCATCAGCAAATATTAGCC
>JAZNKQ010000126.1:0-31663 GCA_045578645.1 Lachnospiraceae bacterium | reverse complement strand
CCTCCTCATTATAGGAAATTTCAAGCCGGTCATAGGCAAGCCTTGCAAGCTCTTTTTCCCGTCCTGACGACTTCTCCGCCTTTTCTGCATATTCTGCAAGCAATGCCTTTATATTCTGCGTATAGCTTTCAAGCTGCTGCTTTTTCGTTTCTAAATCCGACTTTAGCTTCAGCACGCGAAGCCAATCAACCTCATATGCTATTTCAGCAATTTTGTCACCCTTCTCAACCTCGTCACCCCGGGATGCGGTGAACCTTACAAACCAGGTCCCGCCGACATCAAGAGTGTTGAATATTGCCTGTGTGTTCTTATATACAATCTGTCCCTTTACTGCTGATGAAATGACAAAATCCCCGCGTACCACATCCGCGGTTACAAGCTTTGTAATCTCCTTCTCGCCGAGTGCTCCGAAATAAAGTTCATTTCCGCCGTCATCCGTCATGGCTACAGCTTCTCCGGTTCCGGTAATCACAAGCATAACAGCCACACATATAATCACTGAGATAATTCTGCGTATATCAGTTTTTGACATATATGCACGCCCCTTCCCCGATACCGTCGGTTATTTCGGCATATACCGTGTCCGAAGCTCCCACCGTTACCGTTCTCTTTACCTTAACGTTATCTATTACCTCATAAACAAATTTACTGCCGCCATCGGAAAACAATGCATTTACCGGCACTGCAACCACATTTTCCTTATAGTCCTCAACAAGCACTACCATTGCATAATCTCCGCCACTTATTTCTTCGGGCACATCCTCTGCAAATTCAAATCTCGCCACAGGCTCAATATCCGACGCAATAAGCGCAGTCATTTCATCTCCCGCATACGGAATATATATAAGCTCATATTCCTTACCGTGCACGATTGCATAGCAGCCGTAGCTTCTGTCATAATCGCGCTCACTTAAATATTTGCTCGTAACGGAGGGCTTACCCTCACCCTCTACCGCAACCACCGGAGTTCCTGCAGAAATATATCCGTTTTGCGGCGTATTTGTTATCGCCGCAACAGTTCCGTCACTCTCAGCCTCAAGATAAATATAGCCTATATCCTCTGCCTTAAGCTCCTCAAGCCGCCTCTTTTTCTGTTCAAGCTCAAGCTCTGAAAGCTCCTTCGCATGCTTTGCCTCAAGCTTGAGAAGCTCTGTGTCCTTTCCCGACAGCTCCGCTATTTCAAGCTCCGAGTCCAAAAGCTCAAAGTACCTGGCATTACCGGCCTCAAGCAGCTCAATCTCTTCCTCCAGCTCGATTATCTCATAATATTTTTTTCCGTACAGACCTGCCAGAACATCTCCCTCAAAAACCGTTTCACCGACCTCGACAAACACATCATACAGATATCCGTCCGTCTCAAAGGAAAGCTCTTCTATATCGGCAAGAACCTCACCCTCATAAAGTACAATGTCATTTATGTCAGCTCTTGTAACAAAGGTAGTATCCATCTGCGCATTAACAGGCTCTAAGAGCACAGGCTTCTCGTCACTTTTTTTCGCACACCCCGTCAACAAAAGTATGACAGCCAGAAATACTATAATTCGTTTCATTCCGCCTTTCCTTTCCCCGTCTATCGTGAAATCACGGACTCCTGAAGCTCAAGCCCGCTCTTTATCTCAACATAACGGTCACCGATGAGTCCTACCTCTATCTTTACAAGCTCTCTTACTCCGCTCTCACTCAGACAATAGACATAATAGAAATCATCCGTGCTGTAAACTGCGCTTTTTGCAACCGCCGGCACCTGCTCAGCCGAATCAAGCAGCAGCTCCGCAGTCGCCCTTGTTCCAAAGGACAGTGTATAATCCGGCTCATCAAGGCTGAAATAGGTTTTACCCTCTTCAGTATCAAATCTTGACACCTTAGCGGAATACTGCTTTCCGCCCGATACCTTGAGCTCAACAGAATCCCCTACTTCAAGATATTTCATTGCCGCCTCGTCCTGTGTCTGGAATGCACACTCCGAGGTATCCTTTATGGTAATTATCCTTGAATCCGCATTTGGATAGCTGCCTATCAGATCCGCTCTTATATATGAAACCATTCCGTCAATTCCCGCATACAGTCTGCTTGCCTCTATTGTACCTTCACAAATCAGCTTTTCATTCTGCGCATACTCAACATATGCAAGATATTCCGTTATTTTTTCATCATACTCCTCTATCTTAAGTATGCACTCCTCCTGCTCAAAAAGGTTTGAGCTTCTCTCCTTCTTCTGCGTATAAAATTCCTTCATTTCCTCCGCCTGCCGGATAAGCAGTTCATGCTTCTCAAGCTCATCCCTAACCTGCGCCAGACGCTCTTCAACATCCCCGACTTCAAGGCTTACCAGCAGGTCTCCTGCCTTAACCTCATCGCCCTTCTCGACATACACGAACTCAACCACTCGCCCGAAAAGCTCAAAATACAGACTTTCTTCAGCCAGCTGAGAATACGTACAGCTTAGGGTCTCCGTCAGATTAACATCCCTTTTCTCAACCATCGCCAGACTGTACTTCTCCGTAACATCCTTCTGCGCAATAACGGGCAGCACTCTTTCTTCCTCCTCCGGCAGCAGACTGCATGCCGAAAGCATACCTCCGAACATCAAAACAACAATAATATATGTAAAATACTGTTTAAGCTTCATTATGGAATCCTCCGTTACTGCCTGTAAACTGCATTATTATACAAAACCGCATTTGTTCCATTTTATAATATACAACTGTTTTTGACAAGTGGCGTTGACAGGAAGACGAGGTATGCGATTTGGTGTACGCAAAAAGAACGGGGCGAATACAGTTCTTGTGACACGCTGCGTTTTCTATTCCTCGCATGCGCCTTTTCGCTCCGGCTTCTGCGCAAACTCGCCCATATTACTGTTGCCAAGTCTGCATTACCAGCAGTCATCCTGCCCAATAAAGAGAGGATGCCCCTCCCTATGGTCGATAATCAATCATAGTTTTGGGACACCCTCAATAAAACCTAAACTCAGGTGACACTCTCACTCTCTTTCCGTAGTTCATTTCTATACCAATTCAGCTTCCCGATGATTTGTAATGTCTTACTCCGAATCTCCACAAAATATAGCACGGTATCAGAAAAAGTATCGCAAACAGCGGAATGAACACGTAGAATATACTGTCCGTTCTTCCGTATATAAACTGCAGCGGATAATACTGCACAAGCGCATAGGGTATAATAAATGTGCAAAACTGCAGTATCCTTTTGCCGTATATATCAAAGGGGTACATGCCGTATTCTCTCGCACCGTCGGTAAATACGTTTATAAATTCCAGACCCTCCAGCGTGAAAAAACAGAGTGCTGCATATACCATAAACAGTCCGGCAAATATTGCCATTCCGCCAAGCAGCATAAACACAAGAGTTATTATCCGCAGCGGATTCCATTCGATATCACTCTCTGATAGTGCATAAATAAGCACCAGCACTGCCTGAAAGGCTCTTCCGAGCCGTGTAAGCTCAAAACGGCTTCCGAGAACCTGCAGAACCTCGCTGCGCGGTCTGACCATAATGCGGTCAAATTCGCCCTTTCTCACAATACCTCCGAAGGTATCAAAGCCTCTCGCAAAAATCTCAGCCAGACTGAACTCCATCAGAAAAACCGAGTAGCAAAAAAGCACCTCCGGCAGGGTATATCCCTTAATATTATCAAATCGCTGAAACAGGAAAAATATACCCAGGAAAGTGGTAAAGGAAACCAGAAACTGTCCGATTGTCGTGAGCAAAAACGAAGTCTTATACTGCATGGAGCTTCGCACAACAATGGATATGTATTTAAAATACAGTCGAATCGTTTTCACACCATCCTCCATTCTGAAGCGTAGCGCAGGATACCGTGTGAGAAATTCACGAAGGTAATTTCTCGTGGCGCATAAGGCTTATTTGTGACGCTTCGGCACAAGATAGCCAAACTAACCAAGGGTTAGTTGTTGAAAATCAGCCTCCCTGCAGGCTTACCCGCTTTAATGCATGCCGGCAAAGAAGCTTTCCCAGAACAACAAGCGCCACAATCCAGCCGGCCTGAAGCGCCATCCTGACAATAATCTCAGACCCCGCCATATTTCCGCTGTAAATGCGCAGCGGCGTATCCTGCATTGAGCCAAAGGGCAGCAGCTCAAAAAAGCCCCTGACACTATCGGGAAAGAACGGCAGCGGTATTATACCGCCCGTAAAAAACTCAACCACCGAAACAAAAAGGATACGCACTCCTGCCGGAGAAATCGTATAAAAGGTAATGACATAAATAAGACTTGTAAAAGCAGTCATTACCATTAGTCCGAGAAGCATTGACACTGCAAAAAGTAAAAAGCTTTCCGCACTGTGCGGCGCCAGTATTCCGTATGGTGCCGGAATAAAAATGACCAGGCATAATATCGGTATACTGCGCAGCAATGCCCTCGACATTCTGTTTGCAATGTTCTTTGTGAACCACATATTATATATGTCAACCGGTCTGCAAAGCTCGTAAGCCACATCTCCGTTAACTATCGTATCAAAAATATCGTTATCAACGTACCATGCCGCAAAGAATGCAAGAAACGACTGCTGAAGCCATATATAGCTCGCAGTCTGCTCAAGCGTCATCGGCAATTCACCCGAATTCGAAGCAAAAAATGCCGAATACACCAAAATCTTCAGTATTCCCCATGCGAACTGCGTTACGACTCCGCCCAGAGCTGCTGCCCTGTACTGAAGACCCGTGACAAATCTAAGTCTGAAAAAGGATAAATATTTTTTCATGTTATATTATACTCCCGATACAGGGCTGCAATTGTTTCATCAATATTGCCCGAGCCCTTAATCATATCAACAGATCCGTCCAGCAGAATATGTCCCTTTCCGATAAGAATAATACGCTGAGTAAGAGCCTCTATGTCCTGCATATCATGCGTGGTCAGAATTACGGTCGTTTTGTGCTCCTTATTCAGCTTTAATATAAACTCCCTTACCGCAAGCTTTGACACCGCATCAAGCCCTATCGTCGGCTCGTCAAGAAAAAGGATTTTGGGACCGTGTAAAAGTGAGGCCGCAAGCTCACAACGCATTCTTTGCCCGAGTGAAAGCTGCCTTGCCGGGGTTTTCACAAGCTCCGAAAGATTCAAAAGCTCAGTAAGCTCGTCAAGATTAGCCTTATACCGACTGTCCGGAATCGAATATATATCCTTTAACAGCTCAAACGAATCAATTACGGGAACATCCCACCACAGCTGTGTCCGCTGTCCGAAAACAACACCAATATTTTTTACATACTTAATTCTGTTCTTCCACGGAACCATGCCGTCAACAACGCACTCTCCGCCGTCAGGCTTTAAAATCCCGCTCAGAATCTTGATGGTAGACGATTTGCCGGCTCCGTTAGGTCCAATATAGCCCACCATTTCCCCGTCATTAATCGTAAAGCTCACGTCATTTAATGCATGGATTGTCTCATATTCACGACTGAAAAGTGATTTACATGCCGCCTTAAAGCCTGCATTTCTTTTCGCGACCCGATAGGTCTTACTGATATTCTTCATTGAAATCATCGCTTTCACCTCCCTGCTTACATTCCCACTGTCATTACATCTAAAAAACATAAAGCGAACAAGTCCGCCTCCTGCCTTACGCAAAAGAGACGGACTTCTAAAATATCACGCTATATAATCATTGTCAACTAATTATTTGCACACTGTACGGCAGTAATTGCAATAACACCTACGATGTCCTCTGCATAGCAGCCTCTTGACAAATCGTTAACGGGACCTGCAATACCCTGTGTGATGGGACCGTAAGCTTCTGCCTTTGCAAGTCTCTGAACCAGCTTATATCCGATATTACCTGCATCAAGATCAGGGAATACAAGAACATTTGCCTTACCTGCAACGGTTGAATCGGGAGCCTTTGACTTTCCTACGCTCGGTACAATTGCTGCATCAAGCTGAAGCTCACCGTCGATATTGATATCAGGATATAATTCCTTGGCAATTCTTGTTGCCTCAACAACCTTATCAACATCAGCATGCTTTGCACTTCCGAATGAAGAATGTGAAAGCATTGCAACATTTGCCTTCTTACCTACGAGAGTCTCAAAGCTCTTAGCTGAGCTTCCTGCAATTGCTGCAAGCTCCTCTGCCGTAGGATTCTGGTTAAGACCGCAGTCAGCAAATACAAAAATACCGTTCTCGCCGAACTCGCAATCCGGAACAACCATAATGAAGAAGCATGAAACAAGCTTAGTTCCGGGAGCAGTCTTAAGAATCTGAAGACAGGGTCTTAAGGTGTTTGCGGTTGAATGGCATGCACCCGATACAACGCCGTCAGCATCCTTTGCCTTAACCATCGTTACTGCATAGGTAGTGAAATCCTTTGTAAGACTCTCTCTTGCAAGCTCAGGTGTCATACCCTTTGCTTTTCTTAACTCAACAAGTAAATCAACATATGAATCAAGCTTGTCCGAATCGGCAGGATTAATAATCTCTGCACCTGTAAGGTCAAGGCCCTCACCAAGCTTCATGATATCTTCTTCTTTTCCGAGAAGAATAATCTTTGCAGTTCCCTCCTTAAGAGTGGTTGCTGCTGCCTCAAGAACTCTTCTGTCCTCTGTCTCGGGAAGAACAATAGTTTTAATATCCTGTTTAGCACGTGCCTTTATATCATCTATAAAGCTCATTGAACATCCTCCAATCTGCTATTTATTCTCAACAACTTCCTTTGTTTCTCTTGCGATAACAAGCTCCTCATTTGTAGGTATTACAAGAAGCTTAACCTTTGACTCTGCTGCGGTAATATCCTTAACCGGAACTGTACAGCTGTCGGTATTCTTCTCCTTATCGATAACAATACCGAAGGCTTCAAGACCGTCACAAATTTCATTCATAATAAAGCCGTTCCACTCACTGATACCGGCAGTAAATACGATACAGTCAACTCCTCCGAGAACAGCCATGTAGCTTCCCACATACTTCTTACATGTATAAGCAAATACATCAAGAGCAAGCTGTGCACGCTCATTACCCTGATCAACTGCTTCTCTTAAATCTCTGAAGTCGCTTGAAACTCCGGATACTCCCTTAAGTCCGCACTCACGGTTAAGGTATCTTAATATCTCGCTGATGTCCATTCCCTTCTTCTTCGCAAGGAATTCAACAGCAGATGCATCAATATCACCTGAACGAGTTCCCATGCAGACACCTGCAAGAGGAGTAAAGCCCATTGAAGTGTCAACACATACACCGCCGTCAACAGCACTGATTGAAGAACCGTTTCCGAGGTGACAGGTAATAATCTTCATATCCTTGATATCACGTCCGAGATACTCGGCTGCCTTCTGTGAAACAAACTTATGGCTTGTTCCGTGAGCGCCGTATTTTCTTACATGATACTGCTCGTAATCATTGTAATCAATCGGATAGAGATAAGCCTTCGGAGGCATTGTAAGATGGAAGGTAGTATCAAATACCAGTACCATCGGTACATTGGGCATAACCTCACGGCATGCAACAACGCCTGTATAGGCATGGGGATTATGTAAAGGTCCCAGCTCGAATGTTTTCTTTAATCTTTCAAGAGATTCCTCTGTTACCAGTGTAGGCTCCTTAAAGTATTCGCCACTGGCAACAACTCTGTGTCCGACTGCCGCAATCTCATCCATGGATGAAATAACACCATGCTCCTTGTCAACAAGCATCTGCATAAGAACCTCTATTGCGTCCTTATGATTCTTAAGCTCCTTGTTGATAACAACGTTCTCACAGTCACCCTTCTTATGCTTGCAGAAAGAACCGTCAAGACCGATTCTGTCGCAGTTTCCCTTTGCAAGAACGGACTCGTTGGTCATATCTATCATCTGATACTTAAGCGATGAGCTTCCTGCATTCAAAACCAGAATTTTCATTTATATGTCCTCCTAAGTTATATCAAAATCGCGTTAATTATACCAAAGTACATTTTAATTTTCAAGGGATAGACGCCACATTACGCAACAAATCAATACCACTCCGTATAAATGCGCATCTCTCCCACTCCACGGTTACACCATGCATAATACGGAATATACTTAAGCTCGGTTAAGGTATGATTATACGGCTTCAGCCTCCTGTAAAGACCCTCACCGCAGATTTCTTCGATTCTTCTGCCTTCCGCATACAAAGCGACTATATCCCCAAGCTCACCGTTTTCGCGCACTTCACGGATATCTGCCCCCGCATTTACCGATACAAGCTGAAGCTGTGCCCCGTTATCGGCTTCCTCGATACAATATACCAGCGGACCGCGCATAAGGGCTGTTTTACCTATATCGGCACGAACCAGAGTGTTTGCCTGCATGAACACGGGCTCCATGGGAATCGTAATATCAAGAACATCTCCCCTGCTCCATTCACGCTTAATATAAGCATATCCGTTATTTATGCTTAACATACCGTCAGCCTCAGTAAGCTCCTTTCCGTTAACACAAAGCTTTACGGAGCTGTTCCCTGTACATCCGTTTATTCCTTCAAAATTACACCAGCCGGGAAGTCTTACTGCATAGGTAAACAAAGCGCTCTGCTCCGTATCAATACGTACCGATACCTTCTGCTCCCAAGGATAGGAGGATTCCGTTTCAAACCTTACCCTCTTCCCGTCAAAGGTCTGTTCAACATCTGCCCCGATATAAAGATGCATAAACATAGTATCTTCATTCGAGCTATATGCGTATGATGCAATTGATGAAACAAGACGCGCTATATTGGGCGGGCAGCACGCACAGCCAAACCATCTCTGTCTCGGAAGCGCCACCTGACGTCTCTGTGCGTCCTTACGACAGCCCTCAGGCTCAACCTCAAGCGGATTAACATAGAAAAAGCTTTTTCCGTCAAGTGCCATTCCTGCAAGCACATTATTATACAGCGCCTTTTCCATTACATCCGCATATTTTGCCGAAGGCTTCATCTCAAGCATTCTTCTGGCAAAGAATATCAGACCTATGGAGGCACAGGTCTCATTGTACATTTTATCATTCGGCAGATTATAGTTATAGGAGAAAGCCTCACCCTCGGGACTTGCACCGATTCCGCCGTTTATGT
Source organism: Lachnospiraceae bacterium (assembly GCA_045578645.1). Classification (GTDB taxonomy): domain Bacteria; phylum Bacillota; class Clostridia; order Lachnospirales; family Lachnospiraceae; genus RUG11977. The sequence goes on along the minus strand of JAZNKQ010000126.1, from coordinate 22,616 downwards.
AAAGCTTCCTGTTCATGATGTTATCAAACAGTCTTTCACAGGCATCAAAAAGAGCTGTATCTTCCTTATACTTAGCAACATCCGCCATTCCGGAGTAAAGATATACCGCACGTACCGCATGGCCGATTGCCTCATCCTGCTCTCTTACAGGCTTATGCGACTGATAATATCCGTATCGCTCCTCATCTGCTTTAGCGGTATTTCCGGTCTCCTTATCAAAATAATACGGCTTTGTTCCCCGACGCTCTATAAAAAGCTCCGCCATATCAAGATATTTCTTTTCACCCGTAACCTCATAGAGTCTTACAAGTGCCATTTCGGCAATCTCATGTCCCGGATAGCCCTTACAGCCCTCTTCCGTATCCGCAAAATATTCACATACACAGTCCGCAAAGCGCATCGCAGCCTTTAACAGCTTATCCTTGCCTGTTCCCTCATAATACGCAATTGCTCCCTCGATAAGATGACCGAGACAGTAAAGTTCATGATAATCCTTGAGATTTGTAAATCGCTTGGAATAATCATTAATAAGATAATAGGTATCAAGGTAACCGTCCTCATGCTGTGCCGCACAGACAATATCTATTGCCTCGTCGGCAGTCTTTTCAAGCTCAGCATCCGGATGCTGGGCAAGCGAATAGCCCACTGCCTCAATCCACTTTGAAAAATCCGTATCCTGGAATACAAAGCCGTGAAAACGACCGTCGTTCTCATGCTCCTTGTCAGGTACATAATTGAACACATTCGTCGGCTTAACCGGCAGACTCTCCTGACCCTTTTCTCTTCTTTGCTTTCCTATTTCACCGGCGAGCCTGAAGTTCTTCATGCAAAAGCTTGGCGCTGCCCCTTCAACCTCATCATTAAGTGCCGCCCACTGGTACGGAAGCATCTCGCGGCGTACCGTTTCTGCCACTCTCCCGAAAAAACAGTCGGTTATATGTGCCTGTACAGGCTTTATGCCTCTGCTAAATACTGACTTATCCATACTAATAACCATGCCCTTTCCATAGCCTGCGAGCTTTAGGCAGCAGGCACAAATTCGCGTGCAAAAAACCATATTATATGATTTTCACACTATGCTTCATCACCAAAAGCATCGTATGCCAGCTTCATGCATCCCATTATACCCTGATCGCCGTTAAGCGATGCCGGCACAATATACTCTGCTATATTCTCAATCTCTTTTGTGTTTATGTAGCCGCCCAGCAGCTTAATAACCTGCTCCCGTATCATGGGGAAAAGCTGCTCCTGCTTCATCACACCGCCGCCAAGTACTATCTTCTGCGGCGATAAAATCATTATGTAATCAACAATCGCCTGCGCAATGTAATAGCTTTCGATTTCCCAAAGCTTATCATCAGCAACAAGAAGCGCTGCCTTTTTACCGGCTCTTTTCTCCATTGCGGGTCCTGCTGCCAGTCCCTCCAGACAATTCTTATGATAATGGCAGTTTCCTTCGCACAGGTCATCCGGATGCCTGTTAATGATAACATGTCCTGCCTCCGGATGAAGCATTCCGTGTACAAGCGCACCGTTACAGTAAACACCTACGCCCACACCGGTTCCTACCGTAACATACACACCGCTCTTAAGTCCCTTCATGCATCCGTAGGTAACCTCTCCGAGCGCCGAGCCGTTAACATCGGTATCAAATCCTGCCGGAACGCCGAGTGCCCGCTTCAGCGTACCCAGAATGTCATAATTTCTCCATGCAAGCTTTGTCGTGGATGTAATGTAGCCGTATGTCGGCGATGTCCGGTCAAGATCAATCGGACCGAACGATGCCACCCCCAGCGCTTCAATCGGAAAGCCTTTAAAATAATCAATAATCTTCGGCATTGTTATTTCGGGAGTTTCGGTCGGTATCGAAATCTGATCCGTTATCCTGCCGTGTTCATCACCGATGGCACATACCATTTTTGTGCCGCCGCCCTCGAGTCCTCCAAGTATCATGGTAATCTCCGTTTCATATTATATTTTCGGAAATATTGTAGCATACTCATACTGTTTTTCAAACCTGTTTTTGCGTTATTCGGAAGACTTTTCATCGTTTGACTAAACAACAGCCGCCCACTATAATAGTGGTAATCAGATTCGGAATGGAGACAATTATGAAAACAGTAGGAATAATTGCAGAATATAATCCGTTTCACAACGGACACTCCTATCATATTGAGGAAGCAAAAAAGCTGACCGGTGCCGATACCGTACTGGTTGTCATGAGCGGTAACTTTGTCCAGCGCGGTGCGCCCGCGATATGTGACAAATGGCTCAGGACGAACGCTGCCCTTTTGGGTGGTGCCGATGCCGTTTTTGAACTTCCTACGGCTTTTGCGACCTCAAGCGCGGAAATATTTGCAGAGGCTGCGGTTAAGCTGCTTTATTCCCTCGGCTGTACCGACGCCATATGCTTCGGCAGCGAATGCGGCGATATCCGCGAGCTTAAATCACTTGCCGAAATTCTGGCAGATGAACCCGCAGAATATTCACTCCTGCTCAAAAAGCACTTAAAGGCAGGGCTTTCATATCCTCTTGCACGCTGTAAGGCTCTCGGCGACTACTTTCTTTCGAAAACCGGTTCCGATACGGGACTTTCGATTACCCCTGACAGACTTACAGAACTTCTTTCCGAACCGAATAACATACTCGGACTTGAATACTGCAAGGCGCTCTCACGTCTTTGCACCGGTAAAGCAGTCCGCCCCGTTCCCGTACCCTATACACTGAAAAGAAGCGGAAACGGCTATAACGATAATACTATATCCGATAGCAGCTTTTCATCAGCAAGCGCAATCAGACAGCTGATTTTCGACTGCGACGCCGATTTTGACTGCCTTAAAAGTGCCTGTACCGAGCATACCTTTTCATTAATAGAATCAAACTTCAATAAACGCCTTCCCATAAGCGAAGACGATTTTTCCGATGCACTTTACCTGCGTCTGCTTTCACTAAAGACCGATGAACTGACCGCTTTTCAGGATGTCAGCACAGCCCTTGCAAACCGGATTTCGGGACTGTCAGGACACCCTTTTACCTTCCGCGAGGCGATATCTAAAGTAAAGACCAAAAATCTTACCTACTCAGCCGTCAGCCGCGCACTGCTTCATATTCTGCTTAATGTAAAATCAGAGCTTATCAGCAGCCTTCATTCATCGTCCCACCTTCCGTATGCAAGACTTCTCGGAATGAAAAAGACTGCTTCCCCCGCTCTTCGAGCAATTCAGGAAAACAGTCTCTGTCCCGTTATAACCAAGCTTGCGGATGCCGATACATCAATACCGCTTCTCAAATGCGATATCTCGGCAGCCCTGCTGTATAATCAGATTGTCCGCTCACGTTACGGCTTCTGCGGAAAAAATGATTTTGAATCAAGTCCGGTGATAATTTAGTTCACCCATGCGTTAAAATTATACTACCCCTTTTTGAAGCATTATATTGGCATACAGTGCTCCTTCACCGGTAGCAATAACAGCGTATGCCTTTTTTGCTTCCTCGTAAAAAGCAAAGCGCTCAATGGTTCCGACCGCAGCCTCTCCTCTTTCATCATATTTCTCTATTATCTGATTATATGTATCCCAAATCGGGGTCTCAACATTATCACCGTCCATAACACGCATCAGGTTTACTGGCTTTTCCACGTAAGTATCAAGCGGAAAAAGCTGCAGAATCGCATCCAGAAGCTCTGCAGTACCGTGTCCGTCACAGCGAATAACCTTTGAGTCTCTTCCGACCGATTCCGACGGAAAATTCCCGTCCGCAATCACAATCCTGTCACTATGACCCATTTCACACAAAACCTTGAGCAACTCCGGTGATAAAAGCTTAGGTATTCCTTTTAGCATATCCGCCTCCTAATTATTCTTTCCGAGCTGTCCGAGCAGCTCTGCAATTATTGTTTTCACTGCCGGCGCAACATTTTTGTCATTGAGAATGTCCGTCAGTGCTTCTCCCAGCTTCTCACTTACCTTTCCGCAGGTCATTGTCGTAAAGTCGCGGATAGGCATCTCGGTTACGGATGAAAACAGCATATCCGGACTTCCGAGCTGCTTAACATTGCCGAGCACCAGCTTGAGCAGGCCGTAAATTCTTCCGCCCCATTTCGTATTCTTCGCGTCCTCAAAGGTATTTCCGGTATTAATCGGTTCACGCAGACCCCTGTAGCCCTCAGGAATCGGTCCGCATAAAAGCTTCTCAAATTCCTCATCCGATATACTCGCAGGATCTCCGAAATAATAGCCCGAAAGCTCGTCAGGAGTATACTGCCACATATCCGCAGAATCCCCATCCATATTGATATCAGCATATAGACGTATATCGCGGCTTGACGCGCCCACACTGATACTGTAGCTGCCCGGTTCAATGCACCACTTTCCGGAGGCTGCACAATAATACGAAAAAGCTCTCTCATCAAGCTCAATTTCAATACGTGTCTTCTCACCCGGCTTAAGATAAACCTTTTCAAAGCCCTTAAGCTCTCTCGGTGCACGGAATATGCGGCTTCCGACCTTGCCGACATATACCTGCGCTGCCTCAGCTCCGGCAACCTTTCCTGTGTTCTTTACAAAGAAACGTACCTTAGCCGAACGCCCCATGCGAATTACTTCAATATCCGAATACGCAAAGGTGGTGTAGGAAAGTCCGTGTCCGAACGGGAATAAAACCTCTTTATTAACCTTGTCATAATATCTGTAGCCGACAAAAATGCCCTCACGGTATTCAACCGTAAGCTGATTTCCCGGAAAATAGTCATAGCAGGGCGTATCCTTAAGCGATATGGGAAATGTCTCTGCAAGCTTTCCGCTCGGATTTGACACGCCGAACAGCAGGTCTATAACCGCCTCATGGCATGCCTCTCCGCCAAGATATGCCTCCAGTACAGCATTAACCTTATTAATCCACGGCATGGTAACGGGCGAACCGTTATGAAGCACAACAACGGTATTGGGCTGAACCTTTGCAACCTCACGTATAAGTCGGTTCTGGCATATAGGAAGTCTCAAATGCTTCCGGTCATAGCCTTCACTCTCATTTCTGTCAGACAAGCCGGCAAAAATTACCGCCACCTCAGCTCTGGCAGCCTTTCTCACAGCTTCGGCAATAAGCTTTTCGTCAGCTGCTTCTTTATCAATATGGAATCCCTTTGCATATTCTACAGTTGTGTGACGACGTACTGCCGACAATGCACTGACAATCCTGGTTGCATTAATATGCGAGCTTCCGCCCCCCTGAATTCTCGGCTTTTCCGCAAACTCACCGATAAACACAATATCAGAGGATGCCGTAAGAGGGAGCGCACCCTCGTTTTTAAGGAGCACCATGCTTTCACGTGCAATTTTCCTTGCCTTTTTATGATGTGCAATTCTGTCAAAGTCAGGCCTGTCCTCAACCCTGTTTTCCGTATACTTTTTAACCCTTCCGAGTATATTTGCTACCGCTCTGTCAAGCAGACCTTCCTCAAGTCTGCCCTCTCTGACGGCGGCGATAAGCTTCTGCGTATTAATTCCTCCGCTTGAGGGCATTTCAAGATCAAGTCCTGCTTTTATACCTTCAACACGGTCCGAAACAGCGCCCCAGTCAGAAACGGTAAAGCCGTCAAAGCCCCATTCATCACGGAGAATCTCATTAAGAAGCCGGTTATTCTCTGAGCTGTATACACCGTTAACCCGGTTATAGGAGCACATAACCGTGTCCGGCTTTGTTTCCTTAATTACCTCCTCAAAGGCCGAAAGGTATATCTCCCTCAGGGTTCGTTCGTCAATAACCGCCGATACCGTCATTCTGCGCTTTTCCTGATTATTTACCGCATAATGCTTCACACTTACGCCGACATTCTTTGACTGTACGCCCTTAACATACGAGCTTGCCAGCTGACCGGCAAGATAAGGGTCCTCCGACATATATTCAAAATTACGTCCGCACAGCGGTGAGCGCTTTATATTAATTGCAGGTCCGAGTATTACCTGAATATCCTCCGCGATACACTCATCCGCAAGCGTTTCACCCATTCTGTATAAAAGATTTCTGTTAAACGAGCTTGCAACTCCGACTCCCGCCGGAAAGCATACAGCCTTCTTACTCTCGGAAAGGTCAAGATGGTCCTGTCCCTCCTCCTGCTTTCTGAGCCCGTGAGGTCCGTCGCTCATTCTGATTGACGGAATCCCAAGCCGTTCTACAGCAGTCGTAGTCCAAAAATCAGCACCGCTGCACATTGCTGCCTTTTCCTCAAGAGTCATCCTTGAAATAACATCTGATATATTCATATCGCCCCTCACTTTTGTACACCCTTTCATATTTATTGTCACTTGTGATAATATACCATATTTTCTTCATATTTGCCATAATAACATGCCCGATTTATTCATCAAAAACGGTATTTCAAATTTGACACCACAGCCTCAATTATGCTATCATCATTTTTGTCATAATTGGACTTTTTATGGAGGCTATCGTGAACAAACATTTTCTTGTTATTGATGACAGTGAACTTAATCTTATCCTTGCTTCGTCGCTGCTGACAAAGCTCGGAATCACCTCAGACACTGTTTCCGGTGCCTTAGAAGCATATGAGCGGTTGTCCGAGACGCATTATGATATGATACTGATTGACTTTCTTATGCCGGATATTGACGGCGCCGAGGCCACACAGTATATACGTTCCATGAATACAAATGCGTTTCCGGCACAATACTATAAGAACATACCTATTATTGCCTTATCCGCAGATGTCAGTGATGAGGAGCGCGCCACTCTTCTTTCTGCCGGAGTCAACCGCATTCTTAATAAACCGATTCAGTCCGACCTGCTGAAGGCAACAATTGATGAACTTATCAGTGCCGGACGTAACGGAATGGAAATTAAGGGAATCGACAGCTCAGTACTTGAGGATATGTTAGAACCTGATTTTGCAGAATTTCTTGAACTGCTTAAATTGTTTTTCGAGGATATTCCGGGCAAACAGAAACGTATCCGTACATCCTATACTTCAAGGGATTATGAAGCCTATACTGTCGAGGTTCATAAAATAAAGGGTGAAGCCCTTATCATCGGTGCCTCTTCCGTGGCAGATCTGGCTAAGAAGCTTGAATTTGCCGGAAAAGCATATACCGGTGTCTATGATAACGGATTATCCGCAGAAGACAACCTAAGCTTTATACGCGGAAACACTTCCGTGCTGCTTGACAAGCTAAGTGAATTGAAGGATAATATAAAACCGTTCATTGAAAGTCATGAAGAACAGGCTCAGCCCGATTCTTCAGCAACCGATTCAGAGCTTAAAAGCCGTATATTAAGATATACCGGCTTTGCCCTGAACGCACTTGAGGATAAAGATTACGAGCTTGCCAAAAACTGGCTCGTTGAAATATCGGAGGTATTAAATTGCTCGAATTAAGAGACATATCATATACAGCACAGGACAGCGATTCCGCAAAGGAAATCCTTAAGCATGTATCCTTGAAAATTGATGCCGATAAGTTTTATGTTATTACCGGACCGAACGGAGGAGGAAAATCAACTCTTGCCAAAATCATATCAGGTATAATAAAGCCCACGTCCGGAAGTATTATCTTTGACGGTCATGACATTACCGAGGCTTCCATTACCGAAAGGGCAAAAATGGGCATAAGCTTTGCTTTCCAGCAGCCTGTACGTTTTAAGGGCATTACGGTTAAGGATTTGATTACACTTGCTGCAGGAGAATCAATCAGCACAACGACCGCATGCGAATACCTTTCCGAGGTAGGACTTTGTGCCCGCGACTATATAAACCGCGAGGTAAATGCAAGTCTTTCGGGCGGTGAGCTTAAGCGCATCGAGATTGCCACTACTCTCGCGCGCTGCACAAAGCTGTCTGTTTTTGACGAGCCCGAGGCAGGAATAGATCTTTGGAGCTTCAATAACCTTATTAAGGTATTTGAAAAGCTTCATGAGAAAACAAACGGTTCAATAGTTATCATTTCTCATCAGGAGCGCATTATTAACATAGCGGATGAAATCATCCTGATAGCCGACGGCGAAATAACAAAGACCGGTTCAAAGGATGATATTCTTCCGAGTCTTCTCAGCTCAAAATCATGCCGATACATTGATGAAGCAAATTAAGCTTTTGGTTGATTTGGCTACCTATAAATCCGGCTGCTTGCTTCCTTGCAAAAACAAACAGCCATAACAATACTCCGCGCGACAGGCTGCTCCGGCACAAGGTTCGCAGGTTCTTGAAAGGGCATGGTTATTAAGATGAATACAATACAAAAAAATCTTCTGGCAGAAGTTGCCGATTTGCACGAAATACCCGTAGGTGCTTACAACATCCGCGCCAACGGTGAAAGTGCCGGTCGAAGAAATACAGAGAATATTGAGATAATTACAAAAAATGATAAGCCCGGTATCGATATACACATCAAGCCGGGAACCAAAAACGAAAGCCTTCACATTCCGGTAATAATAAGCGAAAGCGGACTTGAAGAATCCGTTTATAATGATTTCTTTATCGGTGATGACTGTAATGTTACCATCATTGCCGGCTGCGGTATCCACAACGGCGGCAGTCTCAAATCAGAGCACGATGGTATCCATACCTTCCATATCGGCAAAAATTCACGTGTTAAATACGTAGAAAAGCATTACGGCAAGGGTGAGGGAACCGGTGAAATCGTCCTCAATCCGCAAACCATCATTACAATTGAAGAGGGCGGATATATGGAAATGGATACCGTTCAGATTGAAGGCGTTGACTCGACAATCCGCCATACAAAGGCAGAATTAATGGACGGAGCCACACTTATCGTTAAAGAAAAAATCATGACACATGATAAGCAGCACGCCGAAACGGATTTTGTCGTTGACCTTAACGGTGACAGTTCAAACGTAAATCTGATTTCACGTTCCGTGGCTAAGGATTCCTCCACTCAGGTTTTCCGCTCGAATATAAACGGAAACAACAAATGCATGGGACATTCGGAGTGTGACGCAATCATCATGGATGATGCAAAGGTAAGCGCAATTCCCGAGATTACCGCAAACAATATCGAGGCTTCACTCATCCACGAGGCTGCAATCGGAAAAATCGCGGGCGAACAGATAATCAAGCTTATGACCCTCGGTATGACCGAAGCAGAAGCAGAAGCCATGATAGTAAACGGCTTCCTGAAATAGCTTCAGGCTTATCGGACTGTTTACAGCTCTAATAAATATCAGCGAAAAGGAACAGCACCACTCAATGAGTGATGCTGTTTTGTTCTTTAATATTAAATAGATGCCGCAAGTGGGACTTGAACCCACACGCTTTTGAGGGCGACGGATTTTGAGTCCGTTGCGTCTGCCATTCCGCCATTGCGGCCCGTTAATCACATGCGCTGTGACAACAATAGAAATAATAACATCGCCTACCCAAAATGTCAATTGAAAAATACCGTTCACAAAACATTTACTCTGTCATTTTCCGGTGAAGCTTTTCCAATGCTTTCTTCTCTATTCTGCTGACGTAGCTCCTGCTTATGCCGAGCTTTGCCGCCAGCTCCCGCTGCGTTATCTCCTTCTCACCGTACAAACCGTAACGTGCCCGTATTATCTCAAGCTCCCGCTCATCCAGGGTTTCACCGATACAGCAGTACAGCCGCGCCGTATTGCTTTTCAGCTCCATTTCACCGATTATATCCGGCTCCGACGCTTCTATTATATCAATAAGGCTTATCTCATTTCCCTCTTTATCACAGCCTATCGGCTCATACAGATACACCTCTCGCGACAGCTTCTTCATATTGCGGAAATGCATCAGCAATTCATTCTCAATACATTTCGCGGCATATGTCGCAAGCTTAATCTTCTTACCGTAATCGTAAGAATCTATTGCCTTGATGAGTCCGATTGTTCCTATGGAGATGTAATCATCCGTTTCCTTATCATTCGTCTGATATCTCTTTACTATATGCGCAACCAGTCTCAGATTGCACTCAATAAGTCGGCTTCTTGCTTCCTTATCACCACTACGGCATTGATTAAGTAATGTAGCTTCGTCCGCATCACACAGGGGCTGTGGAAAAGATTTCATCGTAACCTCGCATCCTGCAAAAGGTTAATATCAATCTATGCCGTGCGGACACTAAATGTGCCTGACTACTTTTCCGGTTCTGCTTCGTCTTTATTCCTAATCCCGTAATACTGCTCGTACAACGGACGTCTTACCTTCTTTCTCGTTATCTCAACGAGATTCAGCTCAGTCATTCCGACAAGCTTTGTAGGAATGCTGTCCTCCTCAAGAAGCTTCCCGAGCTTCTTCATCAGCATTTTCCTGTGAGGCTCATCCTTCATATTGATGAAATCAACAATAATAATACCGGAAAGATTTCTGAGCTTTATCTGTGCGGCAATCTCTTCTGCTGCCTCACAATTTACCTTATAAAAGGTTTCCTCCGTATTCTGCTTCCCCGAAATTGCCTTTCCCGTATTTACATCTATTACGGTAAGTGCCTCTGTCGGCTGAATAACAAGATATGCACCGGAATCCAGCCATACCCTTTCCTTAAGAGCCTTTTCGAGCTTACTCTCTATACCGTAAAGCTTTGCAAGCGTAAGCGACTCATCCTCATAGAAGGAAAGCTTTTTAATATCCTCATCCTGTACAGAAGAAAGATACTCCCGTATCTGTTCATAAATTTCACGGTCATCTGTCTTAATCTCATCGATTTCCCCGGCATATCCGTCCCGAATCTCCCATATGTATGAGGGCGGCATGGCATACAGTCTTGAGAAGCAGTTCCAGTGTATTCCGTACTGCAAAAGACTAAGATAATCGTTTTTCAGACGTACAAGCTCCTTTTCTATAACATCAAGACTGACATTGTCAGCATTGGTTCTGACAATGAACCCGTAGCTGTCCGTAATATAGGGCTTAATAAGATTCTTGAGGTCCTTTCTCAGCGTCTCATTTTTAATCTTGGCAGAAACTCCGAGAACCGAACGTCCGTGAACAAGCACAAGATATTTTCCGGTCAGATTTATATTTGCCGTCACCATGGGCGCCTTTGTTTTGGTTGCTTCCCTTACAACCTGTACAATAAGCTCGTCATCTACCCTTATTTCATGCTCGGGCGCGGCATTTGAAAATATAGGCGTCTCATGCGCATTTAAAGGAAGATAGCACATCTGCTTATCGGCTATTTCCACAAATGCGGCATTGATATTCTTTACTATATTCTTAACCTTTCCGAGATATATGTTTCCGAGTATCTTATTCTCACCGGCCATATCAACCTGTATACGTAAAAGTTCCTTCTCTCCTGCCAGACATGTGATAATACGGTCTCCCTGTCTGACAACAAGTATTTTCTTCCCCATAGTAATCCTCTTTTCCGAACGGTATGCCGCATGGCAGCAACCGCCAAAAGCTGTCTGCTTTCGCTCTGTTATGCATCAATTAAAGAAACAAGCTCCTGCGCGCCGGCATACAGCTCCATTCTGTGAAGCTGCACCGAATGCGGATTAAACAAGCCGTTAGAATACTCATAAAAGGCTTCCAGAATCAATTCAGGCTTTATGTTCATTACGCTGCCTGCCGCCACTCGCAAATACAGACAGATATCCTTCTCATACCGCTCTGCATGCGCAAAATTAACGGCACGCCCGGGCTCCTCTCCGTAAAAATCATCAATTGACGTTGATGCCCTGTAAATAAACGGTCTGATATTAAGCTCACGTTCTGTCTTTTTTGTTTTCTTGGTAACATTAATCTCTTCCTGTGCAATAAACTCAGACCAGCGACAGACAAACTCCTCTTTACTCTCAAAACCGGTATCATAACCGTCCTTGAAGGATACCGCATAATCCGCCGCCGATACCAGCGCCATGGCCGTATCCCTGTGCTTCTGCGGCTCCGGCTCCCCAACCAGCCTTACCGCAAGCATTTCAAAGCCCGGGGTCATGGCATTGTTAAGCATATTAAATATCTCCCGTTCGGGATCAGACGCCGAAAGCTCCTTTGCGTCCGGTTCAATTTCAAGATCAAGATACTCCGCATCACTTGTAACGCCAACTCCCAGAGGCAGTGCAAAAGACATAATCTGGTGAGGATTAAAGCCCTGTGAATAGCTTACATCCAGACCGGAGCGCCTGACTACCTTCTGAAAATATCTCATTGTATCCAGATGTCCGACAAACTTAATCGGACCATATTTAGCAAATCTGATTCTTACCAGCATTCCAACCTCTATTCTTAAGTACATCACCGTACTTCACATTAACATTATTTATTCTCAATGCATACGCCCGTATTCCAGCCGGCACAACCGCATCCGGCACACTTTACCCTGCAGTTTTCGGTAATTTCTTCTTTACAGGCCTTCTCCCATTCTCTTTGCAGGAACTTCTTTGAAATACCGGTATCAAGGAAATCCCACGGAAGTATTTCGCTGCTGCTGCGCTCACGTACAGTATAAAAATCAATATCAACACCTGATTTCTCCAATGCACGCTCCCATTTCTCCATATCGAAAAACTCTGTCCACGCATCGAAAATACAGCCCTCACGGTAAGCAGCATATATAGCCTTTCCCACTCTTCTGTCACCGCGTGCAAGAAAGCCCTCAAGAATTGAGGTGTTACTGTCATGCCAGATATACTTAATGCTTTTAAAATTCAACTGCTTCTTAAGCGTATCCCTAAGCAGACTCTTACGTCTCAGGTATTCATCGGGTCTGATTTGCGGTGCCCACTGGAACGGCGTAAACGGCTTCGGAACAAAATACGAGGTACTTATTGTAATCTGCACCTTTCCGCTGCGCTCGCTCTTCGGAATATTTTCATAATATTCACGGGCAATCATATCCGCAAGCACAGGTATGCCTTCAACATCCTCATCATTTTCCAGAGGCTGTCCGAGCATAAAGTATAGCTTCACCTTATTCCAGCCGAGCCTGAATGCATCAAGCGCACCCTTTAATATGACCGCCTCTGAAAGTCCCTTATTTATGACATCTCGCATTCGCTGGGTTCCCGCCTCGGGCGCGAAGGTCAGACTGCTCTTCTTCACATCCTGAACCTTTCCCATAACATCAAGTGCGAATGCATCAATGCGCAGTGACGGCAGTGAAATATTAACCTTTTTATTTCCAAGCTCATCAATGAGATAATATACAAGCTCCTGAAGCTGTGAATAATCGCTTGAACTGAGCGAGCTTAAGGTAATCTCCTCATAGCCTGTTGACTCGATAATCTCGGCAGCGTACTTTTTAAGCATTTCAAGGCTTCGTTCCCTGATCGGTCTGTAAATCATACCTGCCTGACAGAACCTGCAGCCTCTTATACAGCCTCGCTGTATTTCAAGAACAGCTCTGTCCTGAACCGCCTTGATATACGGAACTACGGGCTTAGCCGGGTAGACAGCCTCACTTAAATCCGTTACAACCTGTCGTCTTACCTTATCCGGTATACCCTCCTCGGGAATAAATGCTGCAATGGTTCCGTCGGCATTATATTCCACATTGTAAAGACAGGGCACATATATTCCGTCGATTTTTGCCGCAGCTCTCAGAAAATCCATCCTGCTGCCGCCTGATTTTTTATTTGACTTATACAAATCAAGCAGCTCATCATAAGCAGTTTCACCCTCTCCGATATAGAACATATCAAAAAAGTCCGCAAGCGGCTCCGGATTATAGACACACGGACCGCCTCCGATTACTATGGGATGTGATTCATCACGCTCTCCCGCTAAAATCGGAATCTGTGAAAGCTCTAAAATCTGCAATACATTGGTATAGCACATCTCGTACTGTAATGTGATTCCCAGAAAATCAAAATTCTTAACAGGCTCCTGACTTTCCAGCGCAAACAGCGGAATATTATGCTCACGCATAAGCCTGTCCAGGTCAACCCAGGGTGAATAAACACGTTCACAGAAGGTATCCTCCCTTCTGTTAAACATATCATATAAAATCTGTATTCCGAGATGAGACATTCCTACCTCGTATACATCGGGAAAGCACATGCAGAATCGTATATCCACACTTCCCGGATCCTTCCATACGGAATTAACCTCGTGTCCGATGTATCTTGCCGATTTGTCAATACTCATTAATATCTCATCAGATAAAGCCAGTTTTCTCAAATTAACCTCACTTCTGCCAAAACGCAATTAAATTATCTTTCGTCCCGCAACGAACTTCGCTGTAGGAGTTCTTCCTTCATATGTGTAAAATGCTCTCTCAAGTCTCTGCTCAAGAGTAAGCTTCATCGGAGTGCGTACCGACATATCATCGATAACAACGGCATCAAATTCATACCCCTGCTCAAACCTGCCGACCTTTCCGAAGAATTCTCCGCCACCGGCTGTTGCAAGATAAAACGCCTCCACCGCACTTAATGCCTCAAGCTCATTATCCTGTAATCTCCAGCGAAGCTTTGATGCCTGAATCGCATCCGTTATTATTCTGAACATGTCAATATGTGCTCCGCCCGAAACATCTGAAGCAAGTCCTGTTTTTATTCCTCTCTTTAAAAACTCACGGACAGGAGCCACACCTGAGCGCAGATTTGTATTCGACTGGGGCGAATGTGCAACATAAACCCCGCGGCGCAAAAGAAGCTCAAGCTCCTCCTCGCTCATATGAACACAATGTGCCATTATCGTCCTGCATTCTCCCCCGAGCATACCGAAGGAATCATATGCATCGGCATAGCCCTTTGTATTCGGACACAGCTCACGCACCCATGCTATTTCACTGAGATTTTCCGAAAGATGAGACTGTACGGGAACCCTGGTCTCCCTGCTAAGCTCACCGAGAGCCTTCATAAGCTCATCTGTACAGGAGGGAATAAAGCGCGGCGTTATTATGGGCTTTACCAGCCTGTACAAATCCTTCGTCTCCTCTATCCAGCTGCGGGTATTCCTAATTGATTCCTCTGTTGTCTCAATAAGAGCCTCCGAGCTGTTCCTGTCCATATTTACCTTTCCGACATATGCACCGATGCCGGCTTCGTCGATAAGCCTCATCAGAATCTTTGTTCCCGGCACATGAAGAGTCGAAAAAATACATGCTCTTGTCGTAAAGCTCTTTTTTAAGTCATCAGTGAATATAGCGTATGCCTCTTCCGCATATGCCGTATCGGCATATTTTGCTTCCTGAGGAAAGGTAATCGTATTGAGCCACTCGATAAGCTCCATATCCATGCCCAGTCCCCTGAACACATACTGCGGAGCATGCATATGCAAATCCGTAATACCGGGTATAATCAGCTGATTGGTATAATCATAAATCCGTATTCCATTAAAACGCTCCGGAAGCTCTGAATAAATTCCCTCTACCCTTCCGTCAGCACATACAAGATAAGAATTTTCATAAGTAAGAAGCGTCCTGCTGTCCTTTGTATAACAAATATCTCCCCTAACACAGAAATTCTCTTGTGCCATATTGCACACCTCCGTTTCGTACCTGCATCCCCATACTGTGTTAACACGATGATTTTAACATGAAACCGTCATTAATGCAATGACACTGTTTCAGTGCGGCAGCAGGCTTTTTGCAATAAACTCGGATATCATTTCTGCGTCCGCGCCAAGCAGGACCGCTCCCGAATAATTCATAAAGAAGTATCCGAGAAAAATAATACATGCTATGATTATCCGTATAAAAAATCCCCTGAGCCATACAAGAATTCTTTTCTCCCGTTCCGTCACACTATTCTCCATTTCTGAGCGACTTGTCGCGAAGAATATCGCAATGGCTATTTGTTTTCGCTCAGAAACAAATAGCCGTGTGAAAAAGTCCATAGCACTTCTTCACACTATTCTCCCAAACAGAGTTCTCTCTAAGCATATGTATTTTGTGGTAAAAATAAAACAAAAATATTGATAAAACATTACTCTTCCGATATAATAGCTGTTGAAATGCCCATAACGGGCTTGTGTTTTCACAGGATTGGAGGAACAATGACAGGAAATGTTTATGATGTACTGCTTGAACGCGGATTTATCGAGCAGACTACACATGAGGACGAAATAAGGGAAATTCTCGGCAAGGAGAAGGTGACTTTCTATATTGGCTTCGATGCAACCGCAGACAGCCTTACGGCAGGTCATTTCCTTACCGTTATGGCCATGATGCATATGCAGCAGCACGGACACCGTCCCATCGCACTTCTCGGCGGCGGAACCACAATGATCGGTGATCCCACGGGAAAATCCGATATGCGCAGCATGATGACCAAGGAAACAATCCAGCATAATGCTGATTGCTTTAAGAAGCAGCTTTCAAAATTCATTAATTTTGATAATGACAATGCCATAATTGCAAACAATGCAGACTGGCTTCTCGACATAAACTATGTTGATTTCCTGCGCGAAATCGGTATTCATTTCTCAGTTAATAAAATGATTGCCGCAGAATGCTATAAGCAGCGTATGGAGCGCGGACTTACTTTCTTTGAGTTTAACTATATGCTGATGCAGTCCTACGATTTCTGGAAGCTTAATAAGATGTACGGATGTACGATGCAGCTTGGCGGAAATGATCAGTGGGCTAATATTCTCGGCGGTGTTGAGCTCATCCGCCGTAAGGAGCAGAAGCCTGCTTTCGGTCTTACCTTTAAGCTCTTAACCACCAGTGAGGGCAAGAAGATGGGCAAGACAATGAAGGGTGCTGTGTGGTTGGATCCCGCAAAGACTTCACCCTACGAGTTCTACCAGTACTGGCGTAATATTGAGGATGTTAAGGTTGAAGAATGTCTCGGTCTCCTTACCTTCCTTCCCATGGATGAGGTCAGAAGACTCGGTGCTCTTGAAGGTGCTGAGATTAATAAAGCAAAGGATGTTCTTGCTTACGAAATCACAAAAATCGTTCACGGTCAGGAAGAAGCTGACAAGGCACGCGAAGCTTCACAGGCACTTTTCGGTGCAGGTGCAAATTCAGCCGATATTCCTACCACTGCCTACGCAAAGGCTCAGTTTGATGAGGGTATCGATATTATCACTCTTCTCACCGATGCCAAAATGTGTCCCACTCGTTCTGATGCAAGACGTAATGTTGAGCAGGGCGGCGTATCCGTAAACGACGAGAAGATTACCGACTTCTCAAGAAAGTTTACCACTGCCGATTTCAACAGTGATAATGCACTCCTTGTAAAGAAGGGCAAAAAGCTCTATCACTTATTTAAAGCAGAATAATTTCAGAACGGAGGTAAACAAAAGTGCCTTGGTGTCCCGAATGTAAAACAGAATACAGAGAAGGAATTGAGGTCTGTGCCGACTGCGGCTGCGCGCTTGTCGAAGAGCTTCCGAAGGAAAGAGAGCTTGCACGCATCGCGTTAATTGCTGAGGAAGAGCTTGCATACAAGTTTACAAGCTATCTCAAATTCTCTGATATAGATGCCGTTTGTGAATATATCGAAGACGAAGCTGCGTTTTCGGTAAGTGTTGATAAGGTAAATAAAGACAAGGCAAAAACTGCATTTGCCGCATTTTATAAGGTTGAAGCCGGCAATGCCCTTCAGAAATCTCTTGAAGAGGTATCCGCACGCTCAGACGGCGAAGACCCTGAAGACGATGCTTCCGATACTATTGCGGATGAAGAATTGTCTGAAGAGGACGCAGTCATTCTCCGTGACAAAGCCGCAGAAAAGCTTATGTACCGTTCTGCCGGTGTTTACGAGAAAAAGGCTGATGTCAGCAAGGAAATGCTTTCCACAGCAGTAACCTTCCTTATTTTTGCTGCAGCACTGCTCGTTTTCCTGCTTTTAAACATACTTGAGGTAATTACTCTTTTCAGTAATCTCCCCTCACTTATTGTTATCGGAGCCATGTCTGTTGCCTGCTGCCTTGTCGGACTTAATGCAGTTAAGCGTTCAAAGCAGGCTGCTGCCGATTCAGTCGAAGAGGAGCAGCTTACGGAAAGTCTTAACCGCTGGCTTAAGGAAAACATTACGGAGAGCTTTCTCTCACAGATTGACGAGGACGATATAGGTTCCGAAATGCTTTATCTTAAGCGCACCGAAGCAATAAAGGCTCTTATCGCCGAAACCTTCGGAGAGCTTGATGAGAGCTATGTTGACAGTATTGTCGAAGAGTTTTACAACACTAATATTGATTCCGAATAATGTGAAGAAGTTAATTACAATTCTTTATAGCAAATAAAAAAGTGCCCTTCGGCACTTTTTTATTTGGCAAAACCATTTATCTTATTTATTCTTTATTACCTTAACGGTACATGCAAGCTTTCTTCCGTTTACCACTGCGTAAACCGTAGTAGTTCCCAAGGCCTTCGCCACAATCCTTCCGTTCTGCATTTCCGCAATTGACTGATTATCGGTATCCCAGCGTACAGTCAGCTTCTCCGAACCTCTTCCGTCAACCTCAAGCTTGATAAGAAGGCTCTCATACTGATGCAGTTCAACATATGTACGGCTGAGTCCTACTACAAATACCCTTACGGAACCCTTCTTTCCCGATTTGGTCATAAGTGTAATTGTTGCAGCTCCGACAGCGTTTGCGGTTATTCTTCCGGTATGCTCGTCAACCGATGCAACAACAGGATTATCGCTGCTCCAGGTATAGCTCTCGGTGAAATTCGACGGAACAATTGAATACGGCACCGTCTTTGTCTCTCCCGCAGTCATAATAACCTCTGATTCGGCAAAGGTAACACTTGTTGCATTAACCGGCGCTATAACCTTAACATAGGTTATAGCTTTAATATCCGGATTATCCGGAGCTGATGCCGTAACCACCGTTTCACCCGGCGTCACACCTGTAATAACACCACGCTTATTAACCATGGCAATTTTCTCATCCGCACTGCTCCACACCGGAGTATGGGTTGCATTAGAAGGTTCTACGGTCACCGAAACCCTCTGCGTCTCACCCTGAACCAGAGTCACATAAGAAGGCTCTGATTCAATAAGCTCCGTTGCATTAATAACAGTAACCTCACATATCGCGTACTCTTCGCTTCCGTCGATTGCCATTACAATAACAAGACACTTTCCGAGCTTAACTCCGGTTATTACACCCTTTTGATTAACCGTACAGATTTCGGGATCACTGGTCTCCCACACAACATTCTTATTGGTTGCAGTCTCTCCGGAAACAACGGCGTTGAGCTGACGTCTCTTTCCTACACCAACCTCAACCTCCTCCTCGACGGTAACCAGAGTTACCTTCTCAAGAACGGTTACAACACAATATGCCATGTGTTCACCGTCATCGGAGGTACATTTAACCAGTGTTGTTCCGGCAGAAAGTCCTTTAACTATTCCACGTTTATCAACAGATGCCACCTTTGTTTTTGAGGAGGTCCATACAACATTCGTATCAGAAGCACTCTTCGGCTCAATTGTGGCCTCAAGCTGCAGCTCATCACCCACATATATCGTAGCATCACTGCTGTCAAGCTTAATTCCCGTCACCTGCTGTATAACAGTCACCGTACAGTAAGACGAAAGTCCGCTTTCGGTCTTAACCATTACCACACTGACACCGGCACTCTTTGCGGTAATCTTTCCCTTCTTACCTACCGTAGCAACCTTGGTATTGCTGCTCTCATAGGTAAGGGAATCCGTTGCATCCGCCGGAGTAAGCGTAGTCTCAAGCTGGTACACCTCACCGACATTCATGGTCAGCGTGGTTACATCAAGCTTAACCGATTTGGCGGTACGTAATACCGTAACCTTACACATTACGGTAACTCCCGTTCCGTCTGTCGACTGTGCCATAATAACCGCATTACCGACATTCTTCGCTGTTACATATCCCGTAGCATCAACGGTTGCAACCTTCGAATCAGATGTAATCCACTTAAGTACGGTATTCGACGCACTTGTCGGATTAATCAGGTATGTAATTCTGTGTCCCTCACCGACATACAGTGTAAGCTCCGTTTCATCCAGAGCAATTGAACTTACTCCCTGTGTTACGGTAAAGGTACATGAAGCAAAAAGTCCGTTTTCCGTAATAACCGTTACAACTGCCGTTCCGGGCTTAACCAGAGTAACCTTACCGTTTTCATCTACGGTAACAACCTTCTTGTCTGAGGAAGTCCATGTAAGCTTCTGATTTTCCGGAATTGCAGGTTTGCATGTAGCATAAAGCTGATAAAAGCCTGTAGACTGCGGCAGGGTAACCTGCGTATCTGAAAGCGTTATCTCCGCTATATCCTGTACAACCTTTATTATCTTTGTTCCTACGATTGCATTTTCTTTGTTAATTGCAGTAATTACAACCGTTCCTATCTGCTGACCGGTGATTGTCATTGAAAGAGGCGATACATCCGCGATTGAAGCGATTGATTCGTCCGAGCATGACCACGTAAGCTCAGCATTATTAAGCTCGGGAGATATCTTTGCTGAAATGGTAAGATTATCGCCTACCTCAACAAAATCCTCCTTTGATGTCAGCGTAATGCTGTCCACCGATGAAACAACCTTGAATTTACAGCGTGCACGCTTTGTGACACCGTTAACCTTTATCTTTACCGTTACGGTTGCATCACCCACACCTACTGCCTTAACCTTACCGCTTTCATCAACGGTAACTATCTTTTCATTATTGGATGACCAGATAATTTTACCCTCATACGGATTAGGAGCAGTTAACAGCAGCTGGAATTCACTTCCGAGCGGAAGTGTCTGTGTGGTAGTGCTAAGACCCACTCCGTTAATAACGGTTACGTTTATTACCTTCGTATCACCGTCATATCCGATTGCTGAAGGAGAAGTTACAATATAATTTCCGAAAATCTTTTTTAAAGCTTCATCGTCGATCTTGTTTATCTTTATCTGCGTCTTTCCAAGTCCCTCTGCTTCAATAACACCGTCATCGGTTCCGACAGATGCCACCGTAGGGTCATCGCTGCTGAATCTGAAGGTTCCGGCAGGGAGATTGGAATTTTCCATAAGGTCAAAGGAATCGCACACATTATCATTGTAATAGTTCATTACAAGCGTATCCGGCGGGAAATTAAGCGGTACGATAAGAACTATTCCGAGATACTTTAACTGTGTATGTGTCTGTGTAACATCATACGTTGCAAGCACAGAGGATGCGGTCTTATCCTTTTTTGCAATTGCAGTTACATAATACACACCCGCAGAAAGATTACTCAGTACAACACGTCCCGATGCCTCACTGATTTCGGTATTGGGTGCAAGCTCATCCGTTATCTCGTTCTTTGCCGTAGCAGCATCTCCGCGGTATATACGCCATGAAAGCGCATTTGCATACTTCGCGTTTGTCTGAATTACGATATTTTCATCCGTGGGATTAACTCTAACAGTAAACTTATCGTCATATTTTGTGGTATATCCGTTAACATAGCCTTCCGGGATAACAAGAACATTAAAGCTCAGACTCGAGCGCTCCTGCTCCTTTTCATTCAGAGTATCGGTAGTAACGGTAACTCTTGCAAAGCCTGCCGAAAGTGCCTTAATAACACCTGTCTTTGCATCAACCTCAACTACCGTAGGGTCACTGGTCTCCCACGTAAGAGCCGTTGCTAATTCCTTTAAATGCTCAGGCAGAACATCACTTGTTACATTACCTGTTTTCCCTGATTCGGCTGTATATTCATATGTAACGTATTTAAGCTTTCTAAGATAATGATTTGCATCAGGGAACTCCGCCGAATCCCCCGTATGAAGCTGCAGGGTTCTGTTAGCGACAAGCTCGCCGTTCTGTGCGATAAACATACCGTAATTACCGTTAGCATCACTTGCCTTAATATTACCGGTCCGATCTGCTTCATATCCGTCATCTGCCCACTCAAGCGGCACATAAATTAATGCATAGGCAACCGCCGTATATGTAATTCCGTCCGGAGTCCGCAGCGTTACGCTAAGACCCGAATAGCCGGGTGACATAATCTGGAGCTGTACCATGCAGCTGTCATCATCCTGCTGCTTAACGGTAACAATGTTCTCATTGCTGACAGACCAGGTAATGGCAGTACCCGAAACAATACTTGCACTGGATCTCAGCTGAATCCATACTGTATTATCGGGCGATTCGAAACCAGAATAATTAATTGTTTCACCGTTCTGAACCTCTCTGTTACTCATAATGAAGGAATAGGTCGGCTTCTCATCATCCGCGGCAAAAACATCCTCTATCCAGTTTCCGGCATCCTCTACCCAGGCACCGTCATTCTGCAACGGATATAAATCCGTTATCAGCATTGCTATCACAAGCAGCATTGCCGCAAATTTTATAAACCTCTTTTTCATACGAATCTCCATTCCGAGAACGTCTTTTTATTCGAGGAATCGCGTTACGGAAAATGCGAATGCAATTTCCGGAATCGCATCAAAGCTCATTTGTGACGTTCTCGGCACAAATAGCCGGTTGAAAAATCAGCATATCAATGTGATTTTCAGCCTCTCCTCCATGATAATCAGTATATGTAAAGGTTACAAATTTTCTTCTCTTTTAGTGGATTAACTTTAATTTAAAACATCATTTTGACAATAGTGTGTCATAAAGAAATATCGGCAGACAACCAAAAAAACTTAACACTTTAGTTGCTGCCGATTTGCTATTTTTCATTATTAAATAAGAAATTATCATCTATCAGCTTCTCAATCATCTGCTTTTTCATATAAACATCAAAACAGAGCATGCTGATAAAAGCAAAGGTCTG
>JAZNKQ010000125.1:0-4934 GCA_045578645.1 Lachnospiraceae bacterium | reverse complement strand
TCTGAGTTATGAAATTTTAAAGAAATTTCAAGGTTGTTTCATTATTCAATTATCAAGGTTCTGTGCCTCTCGCGAAGGTGTTTCTCGCGGTCAGCAAAAACGATTATAGCACCCGACATAACCAATGTCAACACCTTTTTTCATCTTTTTTTAAATATTTTTTATTACCATTTTTTGTATGCGTCTACGGCATTTATCCTTCTCTCGGCATGAGAATATTTTAGCATTTCTAGAAGAATGTTTTTAATATCATCCTCTGAGGCAACAGGCTTACATAAGCTCTCTGTGTCCTGATTTATGCACTGCTTGAACAGGACTTTCTACTTAACCCCTCGCATTATCATCGTTACAGACAAATTTGTATCCCATTGCTTAATACCATTATCGTATAATTCAAGCCGCTTATCATATTTCGAATTAATTATGCGTTTCAGTTCCTCAATTTCTGAATCACTCACAATTCCGTTACCGATTTGTCTTAAGCTCTCAATATTATCTGCTGCGCACTTTCTGTTTGCATTTATCATAGCATATGCCGTCTCTTTTGAGTAAATCGGATTATCCGGAGTCAGATTAATTGTAATATAGTCCGTTGTTACATTTTTAAATCCATACTGTTCCATACATATAGGCATTTCCATTTCACTTTGCGGATATGCACACACAGCATATTTTTCGCTTATTTCTTTATAATATTTATCAACCCGCTTCCATATTTCTTTTTCAAAATCTGTCTCTTCTCTTATGCATTGAGCCGATATGTTAATTCCTTTTCTGGCTGACAAAACTATACAGACACCATTTTCCTTTAGAACACGATATTGTTCTCCATAGAATTTCGCCGGCTCAATATGTTCCGAAACCGTGTTTGAAATCGTTACATCAAAGGAACTATTTTCATATGGTAATTCTGTTGCATCACCTTCAATAAATTCGATTTGCGGTGCGTTTTTTCTTGCGAACTCAATAAAATTAGAATCTCTGTCTATACCATGTATTTGTGCCAATGGATACCATCTTGCCAAAGACTCTGAAAGAGCTCCCGGACCACAGCCGATTTCTAATAATTCTCTCTTATCATCAATTCTGAACACATCCGTATATTTATTTTTAAACATATCCGAAAATCGTAAAACTCGAGAGCTGTATAATGTCCCTATACTTTGTATATACGTTGACCATATTGTATTCATATGAATTTCTCCCAATCCGAGCTCCTATGTTCATTTTATATCACTTAGCTTCAGCATCTGTATACAAACGAGCATTGTTCCTATACCATATCCTGCCGGTGCGACATACCAGATATTTTCATTAATAAATATGACTCCGAAAAATCCAATAAGACACAGAATTCCGCAGATTAATAATTCGATTTTAATATTGCGTTTCTTTTTGTCTATATTTTTAAATGAAATACCGATACATAAAAACGCAAGGCCCGTGAAGAAGCCCCATGCCAAATAGTCTATAGCCATTTCGACGGATGGCCAGTACCCAATCCTGTAATATGTAGGCACATCTATTCCGTCTCTTATGAGTGCTCTCGTGACCGCTATATTTACAATATGTGATATTCCGGTAAGTGAACATGTACAGGCCATGAATGCCAGCATGGCTTTTTTATATATAGATGAGACAGATAAAATATTGCTAATCTCTAATAATACAAACAGCATAACGGGTGCACTTAATACAGTCATTAGTTCCCATACCGTCAATGCTGTTTCCGTTTTGGTAATCATAAACAGTCCTAATGCTATGAAGTACAAAATACAGGTCATAATCCCTGTCGTTAATATTTTTCTTGTCATAATCAACCTCGATAGTATCAAATATTCTGTATAATAGGAACATCTTGAAAAGAAAATGAGAAATGCTTTATTCAAAGCATTTCTCATTCTTTCTGCCTGTCGGCATATGAAGCGGAGAAAGAGGGATTTGAACCCTCGCGCCGCGCGAGCGACCTACACCCTTAGCAGGGGCGCCTCTTCGGCCTCTTGAGTATTTCTCCAAAAGTCGAACTTCTCAGTTCTGTATTCAATTACGTTAATATTTCTTAACGCGATGATTAGTATAGCAAAGTGATATCATTTTGTCAATTCTTTTTCTTAATAATATAATTAATTTGATGGTATCCCTTCTGTGAAATATAAAAGGAAATGCCGAATTTAATCAGCATTTCCTTAATTAGTTAGTTTTCCGTTTCAGAACCTTCGGGCTGTTCTTCCGTGTCTTCATTCATTTCGGAATGATTATTGCTTTCTCTTACCTTGGCAAAGCTTGCAACCTTAATATCCTTCTCGGAATCGATATCCATAATTTTGACACCCGTTGTATTTCTTCCGATTATGCTGATATCTCCGACTGAAACTCTGATAACTACTCCTGCATTAGTAATAAGTATAATTTCGTTATCTGTCTCAACAGCCTTTGCACCGACAACATAACCGCTGCGCTCGGTAATCTTATAGCACTTAACTCCCTTTCCGCCGCGATACTGTACAGTGAATTCATCAAGGCTTGTCAGTTTACCTAAACCATATTCGGAAATAGTAAGCAGATATTTACCCTGAGTATCCATCTGCATACCTACAACCTCATCTCCGTCAGAAAGATTCATACCTATAACACCCATAGTTGTTCTTCCGGTAGCACGTACATCCTTTTCATTGAAACGTATACACATACCTTCTTTTGTTACGAGTATTATATCCTTTGTACTGTCGGTACATTTTACTTCAATAAGTTCATCATCATCGCGAAGATTAATTGCCTGAAGTCCCGTTTTACGTATATTCTCATATTCGTTAATACGTGTCTTCTTAACAATTCCCGACTTGGTTGCCATGAACAGATATTTTTCTTCTTCGTACTCCCTGATTGCAATTACTGCCGTGATTCTTTCTCCCGGCTGCATCTGCAGAAGGTTTACTATCGCTGTGCCCCTTGCCGTTCTCGAAGCCTCAGGTATTTCATACGCCTTTAATCTGTATACTCTGCCCTTATTTGTAAAGAACATTAGATAATGATGGCTTGTTGTCATGAAAAGATCTTCAATAAAATCTTCATCGATGGTTGACATACCCTTGATACCCTTTCCGCCGCGATGCTGACTGCGGAAATTATCAATTGTCATACGCTTGATATATCCGAGTCTTGTCATTGCGATTACAGTATCTTCATCAGGAATTATGTCTTCCATTGATATATCATACTCATCGTAACCGATTGCCGTTCTTCTTTCATCACCGTATTTATCTCTGATTACGGTTATTTCATTCTTTATTACGCCGAGTAATACCTTTTCATCACCGAGTATTGCCTTATATTCATTAATTTTCTCTATCAATTCGGCATACTCCTGTTCAAGCTTTTCTCTTTCCAGACCTGTCAGCTGACGAAGTCTCATATCAATAATTGCCTGCGCCTGAACATCATCAAAGCCAAACCGTTCGATAAGCTTTTCCTTAGCTGCATTTCCGTTCTTTGAAGAACGTATTATTGATATTATTTCATCAATAACATCAAGAGCCTTTAACAGACCTTCCTTGATATGTGCCTGCTCCTCAGCCTTATTTAAATCGTATTTTGTTCTTCTTGTTACTACATCCTCCTGATGCTCTATATAATGCTCAAGAATCTGAAGTAATGAAAGAACCTTAGGCTCATTATTTACCAGAGCCAGCATATTTACACCAAAGCTGTCCTGCAGCTGAGTATGCTTGAATAAAAGATTAAGAATTACGTTTGCGTTAACATCACGTCTTAACTCAATGCATATACGCATGCCGTGACGGTCGGATTCATCTCTTAATTCAGTAATACCGTCAATTTTCTTTTCTTTAACGAGATCTGCTATTTTCTCGATAAGCTTTGCCTTATTAACAAGATAAGGGAGCTCGGTAACTACTATTCTGTTTTTGCCGTTCTGCATAGGCTCTATGTCTGTAACGGCACGAACTCTTATTTTTCCTCTTCCGGTACGATATGCTTCTTCAATACCGCGTGTTCCGAGAATAGTTGCTCCGGTAGGAAAATCAGGTCCCTTAACTATACTTAGTATTTCTTCGATTTCAGTATTTCTGTTTTCATTTATTCTGTTATCTATTATAAGATTTACGGCATCAATAACCTCACGAAGATTGTGAGGCGGAATATTGGTTGCCATACCTACCGCAATACCTGTCGTTCCATTTACAAGAAGATTCGGGAATCTTGCAGGAAGTATTGTGGGCTCTTTTTCCGTTTCATCAAAGTTAGGTATAAAATCAACCGTATTTTTATTTATATCAGCAAGCATTTCCATGGAAATTTTGCTGAGTCGAGCTTCGGTATATCGCATTGCTGCCGCACCGTCACCGTCAACCGATCCGAAATTACCGTGTCCGTCAACGAGCGGATATCTGGTTGACCATTCCTGCGCAAGATTTACCAATGCACCGTATATAGAGCTGTCTCCGTGAGGATGGTATTTACCCATCGTATCACCGACAATACGCGCGCATTTACGATGCGGCTTGTCGGGACCGTTATTCAGCTCTATCATTGCATAGAGTATTCTTCGCTGAACGGGCTTAAGTCCGTCCCTGACATCCGGAAGTGCTCTCGCTGCAATTACTGACATGGCATAATTTATATAAGATGTCTCCATCGTCTTTTTCAAGTCGACATCATTGACATTATCAAAAATATGTTCGTCCATCTTTCCTCCGTTCTGTAAAGAAATCTGCACATATTAAATATCGAGGTTCTTTACAAATCTCGCATTTGCTTCGATGAATTCTCTTCTTGGCTCTACATTATCACCCATGAGTGTTGTAAATGTTACATCAAGCTCGGATGAGCTTTCTTCATCCATAACAACCTTAAGAAGAATTCTCTTTTCGGGATCCATTGTAGTTTCCCAAAGCTGGTCGGCATCCATCTCACCG
>JAZNKQ010000124.1:0-52338 GCA_045578645.1 Lachnospiraceae bacterium | reverse complement strand
TCTGACCAACCGCTTCATCTTTTACATTTCGTTTATGCAAACGTCAAAAAGGCAGACTCCCCAAATCGGAAATCTGCCCATGCCACCTTTATTCATTTTTAGCCGAAGGCGTAGCTTCTTCAAAATGCAATTTGAAGAATTAGATGGGTTTGGGATATTATCCCAACAAGCGAAATTGCAAAACCTGTACAGGTTTGCCTTGCTTGCTACTTTTGCAACAACGCTATTTGCGCTACAGTCATTGTTCCATTTCTGCAAATTATTTTCTCAGCACATGCCAGATTTCCTCACCGGAAAATCCACATGCCAAATATAAATCTCTTGGATTTGTCGGGTTATCGACCTTGCCGGATACTATTACAAGCTCCGCCTTATCCTTCATCCTCCACAGCAATTCCCTTACAACAAATTTTCCTAATCCTTTTCCTCTGTATTCCGGTGAAACCTGAATCCATTCCAAAATGCCTTCCTTAATATCTGTATCCAGTTCCGCAATGCCGCTGGCAACAATTTTGTCTTGTCCGCGTTCTGTTACTGCAATCCACAAGTCCCGGTCATATACCGCATGAGTCTGATAGTCCATCAGCTCCTCAGGGGATATTCCCACATCACTATAGCAAGCCGCAATGTGCTTTGCATATTCTGACACTCCGAAACACCGCATACAGTATCTGTTGTCCAACATCGGCTTCTCAATATTCTTCATATGATGGATCAACTTGAAAAATCTCTCATCAGAATATTCCTGAACCTCAACGCTCTGCAAATCAGCTTCCAACACCACCTTCATATTTTCCGGAATCTGTATCAGATTCGATTTCCAAAAAGGTAAACTGGAAGCCTTACACGGATTTGCCAAGTAAACTTTTCTCTCCATACTTACAATTCCTTCTTCAGCATAATAATCTCACTCGTCCGATATTCCTCATAAAATCCAACCTTCAAAAACAATTTGATTGCCGGATTATCAATGGCAATATCGTCATAAAGAATCTCTACTCCATTTGCTTTTGCAGCATCACACAATAACAGCAACCCTTGTTCTCCAAATCCCTTGCCGCGGCATTTCGCATATACTATAACATCTGCAATATTAATGCGTCGTTCGCTGTCATAATGATATGCTACTTCTCCTACAAACTCATCGTTCGCTTCATACTGCAAGTATCGGTAAAATCTTTTCCCTTCCGGATTCACAACCCAGTAATCATACCAATCCGCCCAGTTCTCCTTTGGAAATGGAACTGTTCCTCCCCAATGATGGTTATATGACATGGTTTCTTCGTCTGCCATAAACATCTGACGAAACCACAAATCTTCCACCTTAGGACTATATAATTTAATCATACTAATCTCCGTTTCTGAGCGACCTGTCGCGAAGAATATCATAATGGCTATTTGCTTTCGCTCAGAAACAAATAGCCGTGTGAAAAAGCATATTTATATAATTTTTCACACTATTGCTCCTTACCGTTCCCTTATATATGTATCAAAACTCTTTCCACTCTGATTTGTAAACATGCTTTTCAGTTCCATGGCTATTTCGTCACAATCATCTGCTTCAAATGTAATTGCATCATATTTCCGAAACATCTCTGTCAGCAGCATTTGAGCAAATTTATGAAAAACCTGCGCATTCTCTCCCCATACATAAGCTATCTCATCATCTTCTACGAACGCAAAACTTGCCAACTTTCCATCCATACAAAGACAAACAACACATTCCGGCAATTCAGAAAAGAATTCTTCTTTTGTTCCTGTCCAAGGATTTATATTCCTATGTGTCAAAATGTACCTATTCAGCATCAATTCACAACATTGCTCATAGCTTTCTTCACCTACAAAAGAATACCATAGTTCGCCTTCAACATTATCGCCAATATAATCCCGTTTTCCTGCTTCTAATTCATAGCATTTTCTTTTACAGGTAAAACCTGCCGCCTTCAAAATCTCTATTTTTTCTGCTTCCTCAGATGAAATCATAACCTGCAGAGGCTTATCCAAACTTTGCGCAATCTCCTCAATTTTCTTTTTAGCATTAGAAACATCAAGGCCTGCGAAATCTATATCTAAATAATAATTTGCGTTATGCAGCGGATTGTTTTTAACTTTAAAATTCATTATTCAATGCTCCTTCTCATCAAAGAAAAACACATCCTCTAATTCATCTCCCACAAATGTTTTTCTCGCCATTTTCCACATTGCTTTGGCATGAATCCTGTCATGCCAAATAAAGCGACGTAATACTTTTCTGACGGACCACATTTCACCATAGCTTCCCTCTTGCAGTCTACCATTCAAGAAGTCCCCTTCTCTCTCTAATTGCTCAAATCCACGTTTACGGCACTCATAAATCGTCCCTTCATTATCTGCATCTATCCCAATTTCTCCGAAATAATAATTGTTAACATTCTTTGTATGTAAATACATTTCTTCTGCAGTACGCGGGACAGAACCGTAAAAAGTTTTCCGTATCGGCAAAACACTTATATTTTTATCCGGAATCGATTCATATAACTTCAAAAAATCAGCTGCTGATTTTAATGTCAACTCTTTAAGCTCTATATACTCCTCCATCGTAAGAGGTTCTTCCTCCGACATGAATATAACATCGCTGTCTGCATCCTTAATCTCTAATTCAGACTCTTTTTCTTGAGAAATAACAGCCTCTATATCACCAACTGTCTTTTTACCAAGCCAAGCTGAATAAGATTGCATTTCTTTTTTCATCTTCTGCAATGCCACATGGATATTCTCTCCTCTTGTAAATGCACCAACATAATTCTCTACATATAGCAAAGAGTCATTTCCATTATGTTCCCAAATACAATTGATTTTCATTATCTCACCTATTCCTATCCCCTTGAAACAAAATGCTTCATCGGATCTCCCAAATGATAAATTTCTTCCTTCAAGAACTCCGGATAAATAGTAATCTCTTGTAATTTCCGAATTGGCATCCAACCAAGCACCACATTACAATTATCTTTATGTGAAACGAATTCACCGTTATCCGGAATATTTAATTCCTCACATAATTCCACCAAGTAGTAGAATGCTATATTATGAGCTTGCTTCCCATTCCATTCCCAGAAACTTTCTTCACTCCATAGCATTCTCTTACATTGGATTCTGACCCCCATCTCTTCTAACGTTTCTCTTATGAGTCCATCTTCTAATGTTTCACCAATTTTAACATGCCCACCCGGAAGAGCATATTCATTCCCATTAAGTTCGCGTTGCACTAAAATCTTTCCGTCTTGAACCAAAACCGCAACTGTTCTTAAGTCACATATGTATTCATCCGATGCAAATAACCAATCTTTATCCTTCATGATGACTCTCCTCTTTTCTACTAAGCACTTTAGAACTTGTTTGTGCCTTTATTGACACACCGTTCCATCTATAATCATATAACTCCACATCTTCCGGAGTAACTGATAAATAATCTCCGCTCATTCCTTGAATTTTTATTTCATTATCATCAATTTCTACATCTATATACAACGCTTGTTTGTACAAAAGCATTCCGTGTAAATAATCATACTTCTCTTTCAATTTTTCCGAACTCACAATCTGACTTCCACACCACACATATGTTGCCGAGTTCACGGTATAATATGGAATATCATCAACTACCGCAAATTCATCTCCATGATCATGCCCATTCATGCATAACAACACATCTTTTTCCCGAAAGAGTGCTCTTATTTCCCCACGGTTATAAATCCCCCTATCCCTGTGATTGTTTACAAGACTATGATGTGAAAATATAATATATTTTTTTCCATCACTTAATTCTTTTTCCAGCCATTCCTTTTCCTCTTTTGGAATAATTGGGTATAACGAATTATCTTCTCTATAGGTTCGTCTATAATAAGCACTTTCCCGACCATCCTTGCTACAATAGCAGGAGTTTAAAATAATAAATTTAATATCCCCGCATATAAACGAATAATATGGTGAAGACAATGCCAAGAAATCTACTGCGGTATCTAAATAACATACATCCGTTTCGTGGTTGCCTATCGTATGGTACATCGCAACTCCTGTTTCCTGAAATTTCTCAAGGACTTTTTCTTTATTCTCTTCAACCGGATTACACAAATCTCCTAATGAAATGACAAAGTCTGGTTTTACTGCCTTAATATGTTCCACCAATTCATTCACTCTTTTTTCACCATCGGATACTTCATCATAATGAAGGTCTCCAAACACTGTAAATCTAATCATACCATTCCTCAATTCACACACTATTAATAAAATTATATTTTACCAAAATCACTTCCGATTTGGATGTAACACAAACTTCTGATTTGGATATCCAAATTCCTCTATCAACTCATCCTCAACGAACCCAAACTTTTTATACAAAGTTCTTGGAGCCACACCCTTTTCATCTTCCTCACGAAAAGTTGATACTGTAATCTCTTTTGTTCTATCCAATTGTTCTAATGCTACTTCTAATAGTAATAGCATTGTTGCAATCCATATCTCCGGCACTTAGGAGAAACACCTAAGCAACAAATCATGTTTCTTCCCCTTGAAAATAAAAGAATCCCCATTACCTCTGTATCATCACGCACACACAGTGCTTGCTCCTTGCCGATAAATCGCAAAAGAGTTTCTCGATACTCGCTTAATCCTTCCTTCGTCTCTAATCCCGGAAAGTTCCAGCTTATCTCTTCAACAAGCTTCATCCATTCATCTACATCTTAATTTCTGCCCAATTGTACTTCCATAAAGTCTAACTCTCCATTTGTTTTATCTGTCAAAATAGCTTAACAGTGCCTGATACTCTCTCAAATACGCACCACGTTTCATCTCATCTGCATCAGCGTAATCCTGATGCTTAGAAAATATATCTATCGCCTCATTTAACGAAATCCACCTTGGTTCAAGACCAACTTTTAGTTCTCTTTCTGTTAATGTTCTATTTGTTTCGCCAATAGAATCACATATAAAATATTGACTTACAAAATGCCATTCCTCATAGTATTCATTTATCGTTAGGAACTGTTCTTTGACATCAACGACATAACCGGTCTCTTCAGTAAGTTCACGCGCACAACATTCTTTAATAGTTTCGCCACTTTCCACTCCGCCACCAGGAATAAACCACTGGTCGGTATTAACTTCATATGTAAGCAGTATCTTATCTTCTTTTAAAACAATCCCCCGACAAGCTTCTCTATACTTGGTAGATTTCTCATATTTATTTTCGCCGTAAATATTTATTGTTTTCATACGTCTTACCAGCTCTCTTTGCTACTTGTACTCAGGTAATTCTGTAAACACCACTTGACTTCCATCCGCAACACCACAATACACTTGACTATTATTTATTCCAACTGCACAGTAATGTTGCAGAACATATTTAGCCGTATATGGCATTTCCAAAGAGCTAATCTCTGACAAATCAAACCACTGTAGTTTTCCCTCATTCGAGTTCAAACTAATCTGTGCCTCATTATCAACCTGCGCAAAAAAGTAATAGGTCTGTCTAATTTCACCTTTTACGCTTCTTAATGCTATATATCGCATCTCCAAATCTCGTAATTCTTTTTCTGTAACACCAATTTCCTCTTCCAGTTCTCGTAATACACAACGTCTTGCATCGTTCAATTCATTTTCTTCAAAATGTCCGCCAGCTGAAGCAACCCATACCTTGTTTACAACTTTTCCGCCTTGTCTATAAAGTAATAAAATTTTGTTACCGCACAATATGTATATCGCGGTCATATTTCTAAGTTTACCATCCATAAAATTACCACTTTTTTCTTTCCGTTTATAAACACACTAAAAATATCACTCAACATGCAGCTTATAGTAGGACGCTTCAAATATCGCACTCCCATCATACTTTTCAAGTACTCCGAATCTTTCAAATTGGAAACCACATTTTCTAATTACATTTCCAGAGGCGCGATTTTCATTTGCATGACGTGCAAAAAAGTTACGCGCTCCTAAATTCTCATATGCCCATTGAATCATTGCTTTTGAAGCTTCCGTAGCATATCCAAATCCCCAATGCTTTTTCTTCAAATTATATCCCAACTCATATGCTTGGAATTCTTCTTTATATGACATTGAACCTCCGCCTATCACCTCTCCAGAATTCTTTAGGCAAAAAACGAATTCATTTTTATCCTGTAGGGAATTGATCCATTCTTGTGCCTGATCGACCTCCTTATGCAAAGGATATGGCATATATTTGTTTACAACAGGATCACTTGCCCATTCAAACACATCATATGCATCCTCTATACTTATTGGTCTTATTATTAGTCTTTCAGTTTCAATTACACCCACATTCATCACCTCATTGTTTCAAATTACTTTTCATTATACCAAAAACACTTCCGATTTTCTACCGGAAGTGTCCTCTCATTACCCCTATTCAATTACCCACACAACCTTACTTCCAAACCGTTCTATATTGTCACAACCGCATGTACCGTACTCTTACTAATTCCAAACTGCTTTGCAGTCTGCCGCACAGTCGCATTATTCTCAATAATATAATTCGCTATTTCCAGGACTCTTTCTTCTATCTGTCTGTGCCTGAACACACCATAATCTTTCATTTACTCCGCACCCTGCGATACCTGTTTCTACAGTTTATGCAGTGCTGTGATGAAAAATAACCATATAAAGCATTCAGGACTCATGGTATAATGCAGTCCTGCCTTGCTCTACTACTTCCTGCGTCATCGGTTTTCCCACCTTCTTTATCCTCTCTCTGACACTTCTGTGTACTTATAAAAAGGACAAACTTCCAAAATCAGAAATCTGTCCTTTTGCGAGCACACATCCTACGAATTCATGTTCACCCATTCGATCACATAGTCCGCCACTTCTTGTGGTTCTTTACCAGTAATATCTAATTTTTCAAACCTTGTATCTCCAAGACTGTCATGCTCCATAAAGTAACGATTATAATCACCAGAGCTATTCAGCCAATTCTCGTCCGCTATCCCTCTACCCTCCTGCATACGCTTCTTTAGTTCTTTATCCTCACACACCAAAGCCAAGCACTTAATTTCACTAAAATAGCGGCTATTATAGGTCTTTGACAGTCGGTCAAGGCACCCTGCCATCGTCCATAAAACAGGCTTGCCGGACTGCATAATATCCTTAGAAATATTTACAATCATTTCCACCCAGTCATTACAGGATTCTTCACTATTCCAATCCACATACCCTGTAAATATATCTGCATCCAGCACCACAAAATCCACTCTTTTTCTCATTAGTTCGATAGCAGTTGTCGTTTTCCCCACGCCACTGCATCCGGTCAAAATAAATAATGGCATTGATATATATTCCCATTCCGCACCACATTTCGGGCAGCGAAGTTTATTCTCTACCATCTCTTTATCCCATCCATAATTCCCACAACTTGAACATATTTCAATCATCCAAGTACCTCCGGTAATTTCTTTTTATTTGCTTCACCGGTTGTCCGTAATATGGCATCAACACTCTTAGCCCCTAACTGCCGATACATTTCCAATCGATGTCTGCCATAAACACCTGACGGAACCATAAATCTCCTAACTTGAGACTATATGATTCAATCATGTAATCACTCAGGATTCCGAGAGATTTCTTGGTACAGTTACCTGTGTTTACCGCCGAAGCTCCTTAATCATAGTATAGGTTATATCATCTGTTAAGGCTGTGTAATCAACTTCGTCAGCCTCTACCATTTTACCTGCCTTACAAACCCCCAGGCGCTACCCCCTCTTCATCTCCCTCTCGAAAAGTTGATACTGAAATATCTTTTGTTCTGCCAATTGTGATATTGTCAATATGTATATCGCGGTCATATTTCTAAGTTTACCATCCATAGCTTGCTTTTCTTACCTCACTTAAAAATGCTTGCCCATCATCGCCAGGTTATTTGCTGCATAAAATCCCATTTTCTTGTAAAAATGCATATGATGTTCATCTTTTACACTGATTAGTTCCAGATGCTCTACACCATTTTGTCTCACAACCCTTTCCAGTTCTTCCATAAATGCAGCACCATAACCTTTGTTTTGGTATTCTGCGAAAATAACAATTTCCTCTAAAAAATATGCTTTTAAATCATCAAACTCTTTATAATATCCCATGACAAATCCGGACATTTTTCCGTCATCACATTGGACAAAACATTCGGAATCCTCTATAGTCATTACTTGATGAATTCGCTTATAAGCCTTCTCATAGGTCCAACAACCGTCTTCACAGTTATTATAGTAGTTAACATAATTAAGAACTACTCCTTCAATATTTTCTTCCGTCAGCTTAACGTATTCCATTATCCGGTTCTCCTTCTATTCTCTCACTAGTTTGTCTCTCAGGCCCTTTATGTCCTGCTCGCCTAAGCCAATAGCTTTAAAATATGTTTCAGCATCACCATATTCCGCCCGAAACAGTCTAAGAAACTCCTCCATAAACATTTCACAAGGCGTAACTATATTCATATCAAGCTCCGGAAAATTTTTATGTACCAATTCAAGACGTTCTTTTCCATATTCCTTGGTCTGAACATAATTATCTATAATGTCTTTATCACTGACACCAACATGAAGCAGCAAAATCGCAGCCACCACTCCGGTTCTATCTTTCCCTGCTGTACAATTGAACATTACACCCGTCTTCGCATTTGCAATACACTTAAACACATTTGGCATCGCCTCTGCTTTTGCAATTCTCATGTAACTTACCGGAACCGCTTCTTCCGATTCTGGCACACCACTGCCTTCAACAATTTGAAAATTGTAATATTGAAAGTCACTTCTCCCCGCAAAACCACTTGGCTTTCTATCTACATCCTTTTGCCCGCGCATATCAATAATCGTTGTAATATTCTTCGCACTTAAATACTTATAATCTTCTTCACTTGGGTGATTTTGAACATCGCTGCGAAGTATGCTTTCGTATCTTGTTAGCATCCCTTCCTTTGTTTCATACCCACCCAAATCTCTGGTATTCTGAGTTGTATTAAGCAAACTACGTACCATATCCGCTTCTCCTGTAACGCTCAATCGTAAAACTTAGTAATTTCTTGTTCTTTTGCAAGATTGAATAATTCATAACTCAGACAAAAACGGAGCATTTTTATCATAATCAGAGAGAAAACATTATTAACAGTTGAGGATGCGTCATCTCCCGATAGTTCATTTCACCTCATATTCCATCCATCTTCGTGTCTGCTTAAAGCCAACTGCCCGGTAAAACTCGATTGCGGAATCATTGAATTCCCACACATCAAGTTCTATTCTTCCCAGATTTCTCTTTTTCGCATCTGCAATCATGAATTCAAGCAGCTCTTTAGCCACGCCCTGACGTCTGTAATTTACATCCACCGCAATTTCCTGCACATGGTAGAAGCTTCTTGCTTTAGAGTACGGTGTTTCGGGCTTATTAACATAGTCCGCGCATACCATGCCGCATATTATTCCGTCGCGCTCTGCAACAATAATATCACTATTCTCTCCGGTCATTATCACCTTTGCAAAATCTCTCATTTCAGCTCCGAAGCCGGCTCTGAATAAGTCCGGACGTCCCTCCACATGAATATCATTTACCTGCTTCCTCAATTCGTTAATCCTATCCAAATCCTTTTCTTTTGCAAAACGTACCATATTTTATTACACTCCTTCTTACCATTCATGTCCCGCCAAAGGCCTTTGTCAACAGCCTAAGGCTTTTTAAAAACAGCCGAGAAGAATTCTCTAAGTCCATCGTCTACAGATGTACTTACATCCTTCGTATCCAAATCATAGTAGTATTTTCCTGTTCTGATATCAACAGATAACGCATCAAGCGGAAAACCCTCCACCCGCTTTGAATGCGGTTTTGCAACCAGAATAAACGGCTCTGTAGCAATTGACATGTCCATACTTGAATAATGATGCTCCGCATCCAGAATGAAATATATTGCATTTCTGTATCGCCCGGTAATCCTGCCTCCGTGCCGTTCGGCTAATTCCCCATAATACACTATCATCTCGTCATCCGTTAACTCTTTTCCATTGATTCGTCTGACATATAATCCCGGTTGCTCTTCCTCCTGCAATTCATCAAAATACAGACCGCTGTCACAGGAAACCACAGGCATATTAAATGCCTTGTAATATGCCCTTGCCTTAATCTCCGCATTTTCCAGCGGCGTCCCTCCGTTTTCATTTATACATGGAAGCTCACTATTTATGTCCCCTAATCCAATAATATCTATATCGAATGATTCTAATGCCGTTCTCATCGCCTGCAATTTTGCTCTGTTAGTTGTGCCATATAAAATCTTCATTATCGGTACCCTTCCATCAGTCATGATTTTCTCTGTATCTGTTTATCGCTTCCACTACCAACTCTGTTGCCTTCTTAACCAGACCGGCATACTCCTCCTTAGACATCCCAATGTACGGATACATGCTAACCTCTTTTTCGGGCATGTATCCCATCACCTTCACCTTGCGGGCAATTGCTCCTTTCGGAAGATAGTCGATATAGTCCGGAAATTCTTTTAGGCCGATGATATCTGTTATGTATCCGGATTCCGGATGCATCTCCAGATATTCTGCTTCCATAAAAAGCATATCCTTCATTCTTTCCTGACGACTAATAAGCTTCTTTACCGAATCCCATGTTTCGTCCAAGCCGACTGCCCGCCTGCTTAATTCCGGATGCTGCTTTATTCTGTCCCAACACGCTTTTACGCGGGCCTCATCACGAATAAGCCTCTGATGCTCCGCATCTGTTATAAGATGCGCATAATACCCCAGCAAAAAAGATTCTTCCTTAATATCCAAATCCGTTTTCGATTCTATATATTCATGCAGAAATCTATCGCAATCAGCCGCTGTTTTACGTTCATTCCCCATCCAATGAGTCACTTCTCTTGACGGTGTAAAGCTTGTCCAGTCTTCATTTTCCACATTACAATCCGGTGCTATATTCCCCACAAAAAACTCATGTCTGCATAAAAACGGTAATTGCATTATCGCTTCGTCTGCAACCATTAAATGCGTAACCCATGTTGACATAATGACCTCCGCTATCAATTACATTCTTACTTCTGTTTTAAAATACTGCTCTTGAAAATGCACTTGCTTTTCAATTTCTTCTGCGGTAAAGCTAACCTCCTCCGGTGCAACAACCCACTTTTCCTCGATATCATCAAATCTGTGTATAATAGCAATAACAACGCCCGAGAATTCTTCTATAGGTTCATCAACACCTAAAATGTACGCATCCTGTTCTTCTCCATCCTGAGCCATGATTCCTTCTATGTACCCATAATTTATGGGATAATAAATATCCTTGTGCTTCGGGTGATAGCTTCCTATCGGTCTGTCTACTTTTACGGTTACTCTATTCCCAATCATCTGCTTGCTCCCTCTTCTCCAATAAATCCAAATGTTTTCTCTGTTCTGTCGTTTCAGCGGCCGACAAAGCATAATGCTCTTCTTTTCAATACCATTATTCTGTTTACTGATTCATAACCCATAAAAACTCTTCGCTGCTTTTCTCTTTCCATTCACTTTGCAATTCATCCCAAGACTTACCCAAAATGCTCTCTGCCTCACCGCTTATCAACGCTTCAACCGCATTCTTCTCACCTACCAGTTCTGTCAGGTAAGTTACAAACAAGAATTTCTGGACGCCCCCTCCCAACTCATCATTTACTCTATCAAATCGGTCAAACATTACATTGCACGCGTTCAGATAAAACAACCAATCATCTTCCTCCCGCAAGTCAAGTTGTCTTCCCATATATGTTACCAATAACTGTTTAGTGCTATCTAACAACCCCTTATCGTACGCAGCTTTTTCATTAGCATACTCATAATTAAGTTCCGTATCACGTTTCAAATAAGAATAATAATATGCCAATGCTTCTTCTAACCATTTTTCAACACTCTGTGGTCCCACCAGCAAATGAACGTATTCGTGTAAATACGCACTACACATATATAGCTCTATTGAACCATCGTCCGGCGTCTTGCATCCCCATTCCCATCTGCACACTCCACCACACATTTGCTTATACTCTTGACTATGTGAAGTAAAAACCACCTTCCCTTGATACATTTCAAAATCATAGGCACTTAATTCCTTCACAACCCATTCCGCCTGATGTTTATAATCGACCATAATTCTGCGCAAATTATGATACCCGCTGTTTAACATATCCGCGTCAAAGCATTCTTCAATCCTATTTGTCTGAAAATCCTTCTCTAAGTAAAATTTTGAGTACTTATTTTCCCAAATAAGTCTCACTGCATTTCCTCCGCTATAAACAGCAATTCCGTCTATATCAGAGTTGTCATAGGCTTCTATTCCATTAGCAATCAGAAATTCATTAAAATATTCTCTATGCTTCGCATCCGAATATTTCTTTACTACATCGTTCTTTCCGTGTTTATCTAAATACTGATAATAATTTGCGGCTATTATTTTCAAACTCTCTATATCGTCTTTATCAACATAGTCCGACAAAAAGCACGCATAATTTAAATCTAAATATTCAGGATTCGTCTCGCGAAGCCGGAATGCCTCCGTTAAACTACCGGCAACTACATCAAATCCATATTCCTCCTCAAAGGAAGCAGCATATCCATACAACAATCCATAGTTTGTTCCATTACCAAATATTAATTGGGCAATCTCCTGTATATGCTCAATCTTTCCGAAATTTAAATATGTTGTAAATAATGTATTTTCTTCTACCGCGGCATTATAATTAACATTAGCTACATATATATCATATTTTCTGTCTCTAACCTCTCCAAAGCTTTCCATTTCTTTAATTATCTTTTCAGTCTGCTTTACATATTCGCTCATCTCATCTTTTGACAAATCTACAGAAAAATAATAAGTCGCTTTTGAAGTTGATACACAAGTTCCCGGCTCTTTAGAATTATTAAACATTTCTGTGCCGTAAGGTCCTGAAAAAAAGACAAGACCTCTCTGATAGAAAGCCCCTTCCGCCTGCGTTTCACAGTTCTCCGATTCTTTCGAATCATCAATCATTTCCGCAACATGAGTCACAGAAGAAGAACCCTCTCCTGTCTGATCAGCTTCCTCTTCCGAATAACCGCAACCTACCATTAACAATAAAAAAAGTATCATTATTAAAAGAATTATGATTCCTTTATTCTTCTCCATAATTTCCCCCATAATATAATATTGTTTCAGAAATAAACAATCTCAGCACACCAAATATAGTCCTCGCGGTTACTATTAGTTTCAAATAATTACTTCTGTAAAAATTTACCATATTTATTTGCATTCTCACACATACAAAATAGTCAATACTTAACATGCAACAAATAAAAAAGATGCGTACAGGCCGGATTTTGCAAGCAACTGCTTTCGCAGTCAGGCTCGCTTCCGTAAAACTACAGAAAGTAACTTCAATGATACGCCGCTCTTTTCTTCATCTGCCGGCAGCTCATCAGCAATAAATATACTCTCATCCCGGTGCTTATTTTTTCAAAATAACTACGCGTTCTCTATTTGCCTTTTCATCCCGGTATATTATGTTGCAGCCTTCAAGAAGCTCATCTATCATGTCCCAATCATGAGGTCGGAACAGCATCCCTCTGCGACTTCCGCTTACGTATTTCACAGTTCCGTCAGGGAGCACTGTATGCTCTTCCTCGTAATCCTCTGCTTCCGCAATATCAAACGTAATCAGTACCAGACCATTCAACCGGGTAATCCGCAGCAATTCCTTCAAGGCATTTGCTGCATCTTCCGAAGTAAGATGGTCTATTACCGCATGTGCAATTACGCCATCAAAGAACTCATCCTCATATCCGGTGTCCAAAATGCCGCCAACCTTAATATTGTCTGATTTTACTCCGTATTTCTTAAGCCCGCCTGTTGCTATTTTTACCGCTGTCTCAGAAATATCAAAACTGTAAACCTCAAAGCCATTTGTCGCCAGCGCCAGAGAATATGCTCCGAAGCCGCATGCCGCATCACATACCTTAACAACATTATGCTCCCTAAACACATCAAACTCCCGGCTTTTCATTCCGTTGTATGATTCCAAATATTTAACTAATTCTGTCGGCTCCTCTTCTTTCCAGCACCGTTCCCAATACAAATTGTAATTATTCTCCACTAAACACACCCCGGCTGTCTGCCCATAAACCGTTCCGGTCCCTTTCCAAAATTCACGTCCCGGATTGCCCTAAGAACCTCTTCCTTTCTCACTTCAGCATCCTGCAAATCGCACACCACATCATTCAAATCATATGGTCCGTTTCTGAAACGGCCTACTACGACACCTCGAAACTCTCCGTCAATAAGAAGATACTGAAGCGGTTCATGGTCATACTCCAAATTCTCATACAGCCCCTTGAACTGCTCCTTTAAGGTATGCTCATTTGATCTATATAGAAAATCATTGCGATGCACCGCATATACAAAATGCAACTTTACAGGCTCATAGTCCTTGAGAACTTCCAAGTCCTCTTTCAGCAGATACGCTCCCTCCTGCTCAACCAACACCCCTTCTGCGACAAGCTCCGCAACCGCAAGTCTTATTTCCTTCTCCGGCAGCTTATAATATGATTTTGCCATTGCATAATCAAACATAACATTGCGATAAGAGAACCGCCGAAGCACCACCTTCAGCGCATCCTTTCTGCTATACCTCTCCAAATCGCAATCCGGGAACATTTCCGTAAAAGTATACCAGCCTCTGTCCCACTCGCCGTCGTACTGGTCTTCATAAATCAAAAATGCTTCCTGCAGCCTATGTAGCACCGGTGTTATCTCTTTTACCAGCAATCCGGTTTCTTCCTTAATCTGTTGAATCGTAAGCGGTCCCGCACTCTCAATCAAATGCAGAATTTCTTCCTGTATCAAAGTCGGATTTTTCAACGGTTTCCGATATAAGCCCGCAAACAACTCCATCTCTTCCGGCATAATCCAGCCTAAGTTTCCACCTGCAAAACGTCCCTTTACAAGCTTCCTATTCATCTGCCGCTCCCGGTTAAGCTCAATATCATCAAATGCCGCACGGAAGCTTAATACCGGAGGTTGTCCAAATCCGTTCCAATACACATTCAGTCCCGGCTGCATATCCCGGTAAAGCTCTGTATATTCCTCTTCGTTTGCTCCTTTTGTCAAAAACTGCCGTTCCATACGAAGGGAAATCACTTTTCTCAAATCCATTCCGTATTCTCCTTATGCTTCACCTTTTGCCCCTATTCTATCAGTGCAAACACGACACCTGTATGTCACGTTCTGCCCAAACCGCTTCTTTTCCGCCGGAATCTCCTTTGGCGAAAAAGCCGAACTCATACCCTTCAGCAAGATATGCTGCGGTTACCTTTCATTTCTGCTGCAGAATTGTAATTATTCCGATTAGACGGTCAATTTTCATATCCGACTACTCCTTAATTTCTCTTACACTTTGAAGCACTGCTTCCAAATCCACATCTCTTTTCAAATGCTCCGGAGTCCACGGAATATAGCAATCCACCTTCACACCCTTTTTCATCATTCCCTCCCCGCTATCCAGCGAAAGCAGCCTGCTGGTGGGATACATAAGATAGAATTCACCATACTCCGCAAATGCCACATTGGAATAATCAAGAATTCCCATCGTCGGTCTTCCGAATACCGTTACCTTCGGGAACATTCGGAAGACTGCAACAAAATTATCACCCGAAGAGCCACAGCTGCCGTTTGTTATTATGTAAATCCTTTCAACCTTCGAATCTCCCACGATTGGTATCTTCATATCATTATCGCTGTTTTTAATAAAGCCTTTACCGCGATTTTCTAACAGCTCATCCTTCATTCCGGTCAGGATTGCTCTGGTTTCCTCCGGAAGCTCCATCTGCAGATATTCTTCGAATCCTTTCAGACGCATATCACAATTACGGATGGAATAATTAATCTCCGAACCGGCTTTATTGGCACTCTCATCTGTCAATTCCAGTTCATCCATTCTTTTCCCATTCGGAAGTGCATATTGAAGCAGAGGAAGAAAACAGGTGTCAGAGCCTCCTCCGTTACCTCTGACATCCACAATCAGCTGCTTAGAGTTCTTTAGAAGCTCTGCGTTCTCTTCATACATCAGCTGAATCTTTTCTTCATCATCAAAATCCGCAAAACGAATAAAGGCAGTTTCATTATCCATAGCCTTACATACGTATTTATCTTCTGTACGCTCATAAGTCCCGAGCTTAACATCGTAACAGCATTCCCGGCTGTCATCTCCCGCAAGATAGGTAAGCTTCCCGGCAAACCGCAATAAGTATTCCCAATGCGGCGCCTGACGCTCCTCAGTCTCACCAAAAAGAAAAACCTCGTGCGCTTTCGCATATGCAGCGATATCCAGACCGTCCACGCGAATAATTCTGTCACCTATATTCAGCGGAATCTCCTTTGATGTAGACGTCACGTATAGCACATCCTGATATCTTTGCACGGAAAAACCCAAGCCTCCCATTCCGTTCTTCGAAAAAGCCAGATGCCCGGTTAATTCAAAGGTATTGAGATATGAATTCACAAGATATAAAAAGTCCTTATCCTCCATATCCTCAGTGATTCTTTCCGAATATATATCCGGAGCTGCCCCGCACTTATCCTTACATGAAGCCGAATCCTCTTTCATAATCTTTACGATGTCCTGAAAAATCTCTCGTTTTGTCATCATTCTCTTCTCCTCTTCATAACCCTCATC
This sequence comes from Lachnospiraceae bacterium, assembly GCA_045578645.1. Taxonomy (GTDB): domain Bacteria; phylum Bacillota; class Clostridia; order Lachnospirales; family Lachnospiraceae; genus RUG11977. The sequence goes on along the minus strand of JAZNKQ010000124.1, from coordinate 35,633 downwards.
AATTTCCGCGTGCCGCCGCCCCAATCTCTACATCCGGTTTCATTTCCTTCGCTCTTTCATGCCATTTGCCGAGATGTCTGCCGTCCCATGACCAATAATCATAATCAATGCAGGTACGCACTGCTGCTGTAGATTTAAGAATTTCTTCCGATGTCATTGACGAGCTCACCAGACGCTCATCCTTGAGTGTGTTACGGATACGGCACAAAAGAACTATTTCATTATTCTCACCCGTAGCAATTTCCCTGTCTACCTCAAGCTCAAAACTGATCGGACTGCTGCAAAGCACGGGAACTGCAAGCTTATTCATATACATAGTTCTATTTCCTATTTTCTACCGTCTTATTATACCAAAAACGCCCCCGTATTTCCACCCGGAAGCGCTCTTTCATACAATATATTATCTCTTCGCTGCCTGCAATAACAGCCGCTTTATTGCATCCTCATCCATATAGTCAAGATAGCTTTCTATTTCCTTTCCCCTTACCAGTGCCTTCGATGCAAGTCTCGCCACATCATCTGCATCCATATAATCAAGATACTCTACGGTTTCTTTATCGAGCTCCAGAGCGCGGTTCGCAAGCTTAGCCACATCATCCTCATCCATGTAATCAAGATACTCCATGATTTCCCTGTCAAGCTCCAGAGCACGGTTCGCAAGTCTCGCCACATCATCCTCATCCATATAATCAAGATACTCTACGGTATCTTCACCCTTCTCCAATGCGTCAAATGCAAGCTTAGCCGCATCCTCTTCATCAAGATTATCAAGCATGGAATTAACAGCTTCACCATAATTACTTCTCTCATCCATTGATATCGTCATATCCTGCAGCTGACTTTTAAGCATATCCTTTTCCATGAACGGCGCTATCGTAACAAGCTTACCTGACTGTCCGTGCTCAATATAGTATTCAGCTATCTTCTGCAAAGTTGCCTTTGACAAAAAAGGAGCTATTGCAGTAATATTGCCCGGGGTCCTTCCATTCCGGATACTCTTTTCGACAATTCTGTCCATGGTCTCCTTTGAAAGAAATGGTGCTATTGCACAAAGCTTTCCCAAATCAACGGCTGCCAGACCCTCAGCCATTTTTCCTAATGTGTCCTTATCTAAAAACGGTGCCAGACCTACTAAGGTTGAGAATGATATATCCCTCCCTCTTTCGATTGTTTCATTTACTTTAGTTTCAATCGTATCCGGATTAACCAGCTGACCAACCTTAGCCATCTCCTCTAAAGAAACCTCGGCACCTTCATCCTGCATTAATCTTTTTGTTATGTCAGTCGCGGAACCGTCCTCACCAACCAGCTCCTCAAAGCTTATGTCAAGAACCCTGCAAAGCTCCGGCAGCTTAGATATATCCGGCATGGAATTTCCCCGTTCCCAGTTTGACACCGCCTGATAGCTGACTCCCATTTCATCCGCCAGATTCATTTGTGTCATATTCTTCCTTGTTCTCGCACTTTTTATATTACCGGCAACCTTATTTGTATCAAACATAATATTCCCCATTCCGAAGCGTAGAGTAGGAATCCGCACGGGAAATTCACGCAGGTGATTTCTCGTGTCGCATAAATGCTATTTGTGACGCTTCGGCACAAGATAGCCAAACTAACCAAGGTTAGTTGTGAAAAATCAGCATATCAATATGATTTTTCACACTATTCTCCATTTCTGAGCAACTTGTCTCGATATTTTCATTTGAGTATTTCACACCGGTGTTGACATTGCCATCATACGTTTTCCATACACAAATGTACAGCAAGTACTGATTGAGTTCTCAGCCGCAATCCGACTCAAGCGTTAATTGAGTATTTCCCGCGTCTTCCATCTCAAGCTGTTTTTCACCTGCTCCGTCCGCAAAACGAACCCGAACAACTGCCTGAGGCCAATTCACGGAAACGCACGCACGCTTATCCTTCGCCCGTGCCTCTTTATCAAATATCTCCAAAAGCTCTGCGAGAATATCCTTTGTAAGATAGCCTCCCCGCCAGTGAAACAAAAGGGCTTTCCCCTTCTTTACCGCCTGCCTCGTCCGGTTCTGCACCTCATCCGTTGTAGTCCAGGAGACCTTCTTCTCTTTATAGTAGAAGTGGTCATTATCACTGCAGACAGGTACTTTCCAGATAACCGGCTCATGGTCTCGGAAAATCTGCTTGTCTGACAAATTCACATAATCATATCTAACCATATCATCTTTTGAAAGAGTATTGTCAAAGGTGGCATCAAGGTGATAATACTGTCCTCCTATATGAATCACATTCCATGCATGTCTGTACTTAATCCCCTTGTCCGGATTCGCTTCAGACAGGGCAATGATACACCAGATATCTAATTCATCACACAAAATCTTCACTGCCTTTGCCATTCCTTCACAAACCGCAACCCCGTTTCCGAGCGCCCCTATTATCTCGTGGGAATACTCCTTTTTCAGCTTATCATACTTCACATTATTTACGATAAAGTCATGTATAAAGAGCTCCTTACCCTTTTCATCCAGCTTCGCAGCCTGATTAGCCAGCTTCTTTACCCTCGCCTCCATCGCCTGACGATGCTCTTTAATTTTATTCTTCGGGAAAAGATACTGCGGCACCAGCTCAACCTCCGTGGAATCCGTATAATACTTGTACGAAAATGTCACAGAATAAAAAATTGCCGGACAATCCATTCGAATCATAAAATAAATATCCGTCATTTCCTTTCTCGAAAGCATCGGCACGGCAAAAGACTCCCTGAGATTCAGCAAGCCTTCCTTCATCGCATAATATGCCCTCTGCTGTTCCTTATTCAATTGCTCGTAATAGTAATTACCTGCCTTTGCCACGGCTCCTCCAACTATATCGATTGTTCTTTCCGATATCCTGATATATTCAGCTGCAAATTCCGGCTCTATAACAATTGCATCTACGCTATTTCCCCAAAATCCCATACCTATATTATACCAAAAGCACCCACAGATTTCCACCTGTGAGTGCCTTACTTTATCCCATGTTACTGTCATGCACACGTTGGCTTCTACCAGTCTCTTTTCGTCCTCGCAGACCTATTCTCTCAATGACTGTATTACATTCCACACACCCATTGCGCTGATGCTCTGAAAATGCTGTTATACGTGTGTTTTTTCTACCACAAGTCTTTTTTCCTGAATGCTCACATATTTGGTGCATAGCTCTTTTGTTTGAGAATTATGAGAAATAAGAAAAATTATTTTATCATGGAATTCCCGAATCACATTCCGAATGATATCCAGAGCCCCCTCCTCGTCAATAGAATTCGTGCTTTCATCAAGGATAATCACATCCGGAGCTTCTAAATACAACCTTGCCAGTGCCAGTTTCTGTTTATCTCCTCCCGATAAATTGCTTCCGTTTTCAAGCACAACCGTATCCAGTCCCTCCGGCATCTCATAAAACTTCTTCAAAAAGCTTTTCTTTTCAATCTCTTTCCATGACTTCAAATCTATTTCTTTCCCCATAGCTATGTTTTCTCTGATTGTACCTGTAATAATTGGAACATTCTGTGAAAAAAACTGAATCTTTCCGCGAAGCTTTCTTGTATCAATTTCCTGCAATTCAGTTCCATTGATGAAAATTGAATGGACCTCTGCAAATTTTAACAAGCCCTTCATCAAAGTACTCTTTCCCGTACCCGAAGCACCATCCAACATAATAACTTCTCCCGGTCGCGCAGAAAAACTGCCCTCCTCCAATAAAATACTATCTCCATAGCCCATATTACTAACCCGGAAATCAATCTGTTCAATCCTCTCCGGGACACTTCCGCCTTCTGGTTCCATGTTTGCCATCAACTCTGTTTCAATAAATTCATTGACCCCTTTAATATCTCTCCGATTGATTGTAACATTCACCCACTCACTTAACCCGGATATATAAAGGGAAGAAATCATGCTTACCAGAATAAACGCTGAAGGCCCGATTTCTCCAAGTGCAAGCATAATTGCCGAAAAAATATAAATCATGTTCTGTAATATGGTAATGAGCATCGATAAGCTGGTACTGATATCCTTAGCATATTTAGTTACACCCGCATTATCCTTGTGTATATTCTGCACATAAGGATACAGTATTTTCAGAATTCCGTGATAGCTCTCTTCCTGCTTTATATAATCAACTTTAGATGTAATAGAAAGTATATTTTTAAAATTATTGGCCGCATTAATCTGCAATACTTTGCTCTTCTCCTGCAACGAATAATTCAGCTTCTTATATCCAAATACCTGAATAATCAATAATAAAACCAGCAATAGAGTTACTACCGGACTGATTTTAACTGTAATTGCCAGTGCGGCTGTTATGCTCAGTACAGCTACCACTAACTTGGACACCGATTCTGCATATACGTCATACAAAGTATTCGCTGACACCGCAATTCTTTCCACAAGGTAAGTCGGCTCCTGACAGTTCAATTTTTCATAGCTCATCCGGAACATAAACTCCAATAGCTTCATATGTTGCTTCGTCTTAAACTGGATAGCACATTTTTTGAAAATTGCATTCAAAATCAGCCTTGCACTATAGGATACTACATAAAAAAGTAATAAAACCAGAAGAAACGGGACAATCTTAGTGTCAACTTCATATGTATCCACAAATGTTGACAGAATAACCGGTACAACAAAATTAAGCAGTGCTATCACTGCCGAAATCACACTGGATACCACAATGAGTTTCTTCGTACTTCTCGCAAGTGCCCTTTTATATTCCTGATAATTCACTCCTATTCTCCTCCCCTTTACATTTTTTACATGTTTTGTCTTCACAGAAGAAATCAACAATTCTAACCATTGATTCTGAAACATACTCGGTTTTTATACCCAACAAGTCATATATTCCAATGAACGGATTATCATTATCCACATAGCGCAAATATGAATCTTTCGACGAATTCAGATAATGTCGAAGCAATTCATATTCACTTGGGAGCCGCTCTCGAAAAATATATTCCCGTTGCAACATCTCAACTAACCGCTCTAACTTCTTCACAAAAGCCCTCCGCCAAAAGTTTTTTATGCAATATTTCTTTAACTATAACTCATTATACGTTCTAATAATAAATTCAGAAGATATGTAATTGGAAACTTTTTAGTTTCCATCTATGTATATTCCATTCTTCCACTTTACCATGTCGAATTTCCTATTGCCTTTTGCTGTAAATATTCTATATAATAAATCTATCATTGAAAGTAAGGAGGATATGGCGTGAGTGTACAATATGCCGGAGCGGTAATCCGTGAAGCACGACAAAAAGCAGGTTTGTCACAAGAAAAATTATCCGATGGCATCTGTTCCGTTCTTTCTCTTTCGCGCATTGAAAATGGTACTGCCGGCGTAAGCCCTTCTACCTTTCAAGCACTTATGGCTCATACCGGTTTCCCTTGTGATGCCTTTCCGATTTTTGCAAACCGTACAGATTTTGACTGTTTTTATACTTTAAAACGGGCAAAATTTTATCTGGATTGCTGGCAGCTAAACGATGCTTCCAAAGAGCTGAATCGCGTAGAATCTATATATTTTGCAAAAAACAAGTTCTACTATCAGGAATGGCTTCTATTGCATTGCAATTTGCAATTCCGTTCCGGTTGCGGAAATCATTCCGATATCTATCACCATTTGATAAAGGCACTACACATTTCCCAACCGGATATAGATTTTTCTAAATTTGTTAGATTGCTCTTGTCTCCAAATGAAATAGAGCTTCTTATTTCTATTGCGCAAGAAGCTCTTTACCTCAATATGACAGATATTTGTTTGGATATTTGCACTCAGATTTTTTCGTACCTGGAAAATTGCCAATTGACTTTATTAGAAAAAAGAAAATTACTGGCGAAACAAGCTGTTGTTTATACCAAGTATTTAATTGCAAACAAGGATTACATTTCCGCGCTGTCGCTTGCGAATAGTTATCGCGAAAAATCCATCAAAAACAACAATGATATCTCCTTACATGAACTGACTTTTTTAGCTGGTCTTGCCAATTATCACTGTGGAAACAGTTCTACTGCTTCACATTTTTTTAAGATGGCCTTTTTTTCCGCTCACTCCATCGGAAGTTGCTATGCCACTAGTATTCAAAACTATCTCTCAACTAACTTTGGAATTTCACTTGTAAATGACATCTTCGAACTCACAGAGATTCCTTTCTGCTCTTATACTCTGAAGCAGAGTTTTGATATTTCCGACTTCTCAGACGGAACCTATGATTTGTTTTCACCTGAAACACTTACTCTGGGGAGTTTAATTCGTGAATTAAGAACGGAACAGCACATTCCTCAGCAGACGCTGTGTTACGGCTTATGTAGCAAATCAAAGCTTTCTAAAATAGAAAACAATACCTTGCAGCCCGACATTGCCTTGTCACAATCCTTATTACAGCGACTGGGAATTTCCGATATCGTTTTTACATTTTTCGGGAGCGAGCACGAGACTATGTTGCAGGATTTGAAAGTAAAATTATCACCCATCCGATTTTCCGATGAATCAACTGTATCCAAATATGTAAATGAGATGCAGCAACTTTGTTCTCCAAAAGATACTTTTTATCTTCAATATGCCTCTTACAAAAAAGCTAACCATCTTTTGGCCTGGGCAGAACGTGAGGATACGCTCTTAGCTACAATAAAACTATCCTTACCTGAATTCAGCTTCAACAATTTACCGGACTACCGGCTTTCCTGGTTGGAACTGACAATATTAAATAACTATTGCAATGCCTGCAGCTTCAACTCTCCTTCAAAAGGCACTTTATTGTTGTATAAGTTACTTGATTACTATAACTCTACTTCTATGGATATTTTAGAAAAGAAACGAATTTGGAGCATCCCTCTTTGCTATCTGAGTTCCGTCTTACTGAAGCAAAAAAGATACTCCGAAATTACTGAGCTGTCTCAATATTTCTCTTTACCTGAATTAAGATGCTCCCTTCATATCACTGGAATCGTTTTGGGAAATTATGCACAGGCTCTTGTTGAAACCGGACACTCAGACAAAGTTTCTCTATATGCACATTATGCATATTATAATCTGCTCATCACTAATTCAGTAAAAAACGCAGAACTTCTCAAAGAAAGCGTTCGTTTCGGCTCCGATATGCCCCTACTCTAATTCACCGATTTCCGAAATGAGCTCTTCACAATATATAACACTCCCTTTAATCGTATTGCTACTTACCTTTCCCATGGTAAGTAGCATGCTTGCCACCATACATGCACGATGGACACCCTTGCTGTTCAGCTATACACTTCCCACTATCCGGGCGTGTTCAGGACTTTCACCCGTTAGAGCGCGCCCATGGCGCGCAAACGCCAAAAACACCCACAGATTTCCACCTGTGAGTGCTTTACTTTATCCCCTATATTAAATATATACTTACCTTATTTTCGGTTACACCATTGTTCCTTCGTTATGTAATTAGTATGACCGACACGCACCTCATTCATCAGCGGCACCGGAACCTCATCACAGGTATGATGATAAACAAAACCCACTTTTTCCTGAACCCTTTTAGACTTTTCATTCCCTTCATAATAACCGCACCAGATCGTGGTCATTCCCAAATCCTCAAATCCGTGACGAAGTATTTCATGTGCAGCCTCCGGCATATATCCTCTTCCCCAAAACGGCTTTCCAAGCCAGTACCCAAGCTCACATTCATCATCACGCTCAGTCATGTCCGTATGTCCGTTCAGCTTCAATTCAATTGCTCCGATTGCCTTGTCATTCTCCTTTTCACAAATTGCAAAGCACTCGGGACCTGACAGAACATGCTTAATTACATTTCTGCTTTCCTCTACGCTTTTATGCGGCGGCCATCCGGCAATCGGTCCTACCGCCGGGTCCTTTGCATACTCAAAAACACTCTCCGCATCCGTTTCCTCCCACGGTCTCAATTTTAGTCTCTCTGTAAATAAAATCATCTGAATCTCCTTTCCCCCTGCCGGAACTCATTCCTCTCTGGTCAGGTTCTTAAGCCATATATATTTCCTGTATCTCGGAATAAGGAACGGCATTTTAACTATTTCATCCGCGCACATAACCATATACACTACCATAACCGGCCAGTCAAATACCTGACATCCGATAAAGGATAACGGAAGCGCGATACACCACGTTGCTATGAAAACACTAATCGCATCATATTTTGCATCGCCACCGGCAGGCAGTACTCCGCAGGTAAATACTGTATTAAACGCGTATGCAAACATATACAGGGCATTATATGCCACCATCATGACAAGATACTGCTTTGCAAGCGGTTCAAGCACAAAAAATATGTACACTATCGGTCCGACTATACCTATAAGCAGTGCGTTTACAATTCCGCACAGTAATGAAACCTTCCAGAACTTTCTTCCGTATTCCTTTGCTTTATCAAGCTGATTTTGGCCGAGAAGTCTGCCGATCATAATACCGGCTCCCCCGGCAAAGCCGTGACTTAAGCACTGAATCAGTCCCGTGGCAACATTTGTTACCGAATATGCTGCCGTGGCATCAGTACCCAGATGTCCGATAATGGCGGAATGCGCAGAAATGCTGAGTCCCCACAATAAGCTGCTCGCCAGAACAGGAATAGCAACCTTCCACATATCCCTTTCAAGCAGCCCCGAAAAGGTAACCAGACTTTTCCCGTCAGGATGAATTCTTCCCTTGCCAAAGGATGCAATAATGCACCATGTAAAAGCAATAACCTCAACGGCAATTGTCGAGTATGCCGCTCCGTTCGCACCGAGTGCCGGAATGCCGCCTGCACCGTAAATCAGAAAATAGTCAACAAGCATATCTACAATAACAGCCAATGCAGAAATCCATACACTGATTTTTGCTCTTCCGTCAACCTTCATCAGCATAAGATAGCACTGGGCAATTCCCGAAAAGATATATGAAAAACCGGCAATTCTCAGATAATCCGCGCCGATTTCGATAAGCTCCGCCTCATCCGTAAAGATAAGCATCAGCTTCCCGGGAATAAAGAATGCAAGCGCCGAAAAAACCAGCGATATGCCAAGAACATACCGGATTGCCATACATAAGAGCTTTTTTACCGTTCCGTAATCACCTTTACCGTAATACTGCGCTACCAGCACACCTATTGCACTGATAATCGCACCTACAAACAATGACATTACAAATGAAACCTGATTTGCAAGAGATACGGCAGCAACCGCTTCCTGCGTCAGTCTTCCGAGCATAAGTGCATCCGACGCACCGACCAGAGCGTTAAGAAGTCCCTGCAGGGCAAAGGGGACCGCCAGTACCATCAGCTCCTTATTAAATTCATTATTCCTTATCTTAGCCATATCACAATCCATTCCAATACGTAAAATACTAATCACCATTCCAAAATCTGATTATATCGATTCCCGGCATAATGTCAACAAAGACAGGCAAAGTAAAAGCAGGACCGTGCCGCCCTGCTTTACATCGTTATTTATTTCCGTTATTTCATGGTCACAAGTCTGTTAAGCTGGTCTGCCTGTCTGAACAGCTTATCAGCCGTATCCTCCGCCTCAGAGGACATCCTTACATAATCCTGTATTACATTCGCAATCTGATTGACTCCGACTGTCATGCTTTCAATAGCCTCACCCTGATTAGCCGTTGCAACAGATATCTCATTAATCAGAGCCGCGCTCTTCTTTGTTCCCTCAAGCAGCTCATCCATAGCCACCGAGGTTTCCTTCGCTATCATCTGGCCGTTCTCGATTGTACGTAACGCACTCTCGATAAGCTCTGTTGTATTACCTGCCGCATCCGCCGTCTTATTTGCAAGATTACGTACCTCTGTAGCAACTACCGCAAAGCCCTTTCCGTGCACACCGGCACGCGCAGCCTCAACAGATGCATTTAAAGCAAGAATATTCGTCTGGAATGCTATATCACTTACAGTTTTAATTACCTGTCCGATACTCTTTGATGCCTCGTTAATTTCTGCCATTGAGTTATTCATCTGTGACAGCTTCTCCATGCCGTACTCGAGCTTCTTTTCCGAATCGTCGGCTATTGCGCTGGCATTCTTGGCTGCCGATGTATTATCATGAACCTGACCGAGAACCGCATTGAACATCTCGTTAAGCTCCGTAACCGATTCGGCCTGCCTTGTAGCACCGTCTGCAATCGACTTTGAAATGCCCTCCATGTGCTCTGAATATTTGCTGATAACTCCGGAGGAGCTGTTAATCTTTCCGAGAAGCTCTCTCTGTTCATCAATGAGACTGTGGGTTTCCTTAATCTTACTGTCAATTTTCTCAACCATCAGATTAATTCCGTCACTTATTCTTACAAACTCCGGACAGGTTCTGACATCAAGTCTCGCGTCCATATCACCGCCCGCAATCTTATCAACTGCGTCCATAACAGCCTCAATACCCTTACCCATGACGCTGCGTATTGTCAGAATAACAACCACAATCAGAACCGCAAGCACCACCATAACCAAAAGACACGAGGTAATAAGCGGTTCCCATCTGTTTGCATACATTTCAGCCTTCGGATAGGCCGTATATACAAGATAATCTCCGATTTCCCTTGAGTTGTAGTACATTTCCGAGCCGTCAATGGTTGCAAAGCCGCTCATGCCGGTTCCGACATTAATCCCAAGCTCATTTCCGTCAGTACCGACCAATGCAGCGGTAGGATGTGCCGCAACGGTTGCATCGCTCTTATTAAGAGCAAATACATAGCCGGTAATTCCTATTGTATAGTCATCAAGAACATTTCCTATTGAATTATTCTCAAGCGCCTTATCAAGTCTCTCCGGTGTCATACCAATCTGTACAACTCCGGCTGCGTCCTTTCTTGCTACACCGACGTACTGGAACAGCTTTCCTTCTGCACCGTTAGGTGTAGGCTCCTGAGCAATTTCGATACTCGGATCACTTATTATGGGAACAAATACCTTTGCCTGATCCGATGTTTTAAAATCGAAGCCGTAATATCCGGGAATCGTGCCCCAATAAAGTACGGCATCCTCATCAGTCACATGAAGCTCATCAACCTCAAGCTCCTCCTGAATCACGCAAAGCTTATCAAAGTCATTTATTATAGCCGGATTTAGCTCAATCATCCGTGCAAACGCTCTTGCCTTAACTATGTACTCAGTATCAAGAGATTCTTTAAGCTCCGCAACCTCAAGCTCATTCTCGGTCATCTTTGCCGCTATCTGGTCGAGCAGTACCGATGCTGTCGAATCCGCCGTATCCTCAGCCTGATTTGACAAAACAACAAACAAAATTCCAACAACTACAACCTGACAAATGATTGCCATAAGAAGAATTCTCTGTATAATTATCTTTCTCATCAGCTACCTCCCATAAATAAAAGCCTGTCTTCCACGTAATTACTTTTCTTAAGATTATCACACTAAACGTCATTTGTCCAGCAGAATATGCGTATTTGTGTTGTTGCATCTTGCAAAACCGTGCACAAATCTTCATGTTCACGAATATGCATTTGCATCATTCCTTCTCCGAGACTTATTTTTTTATTGGGTTATTCATGACATACAAAAAGGACATACCCGACAGTAATATCTTTTCTGTCTGCGGTATGTCCCTATTATATTAGTTAATTAACACTATCTGAGAATTACAATCGAATATGGCGGCAGCACAAGCGTATCCTGCTCACCTTCAATAAATTCCACCTTCTGTGCTGTGTCTGTAAGAAGCTGCCCTGTTACGGTTTCGTAGCCAAGCTCACTCCGGTTAAGCATAACCGTTTCACTTTCAACGCGGTTAAGGTTTATTACAACAATCACGCTGCTTCCGTTATAGGTTCGCTTACTTACACTGACATACTGACTGATTCCCTCAGTATAAGTGCTGACCTCGCCTCTTGCAATTTCAGGATTCTGGTTTCTCAGCTTTAATGCCTTTTTATAGTAATTCAAAATTGAGCTTTCGTCCTCAAGCTGTGCCTCTACCGAAGGATAGTAGTAGGAATCGGCAGTAACCTTGGCACCCGTCGGGGGCGTATAGCACCAGCCCTCATAAACCGACTTATCGCTCCATTTCATCGCAATACGCTTCTCGGGATCATTCAATGAGCCAATCATACCGATTTCCTCACCGTAATATGTAAACCATGCACCGCGCATCATTGACACCAGTCCTGCTGCCATTTTTACACGGTCGGTCTGGCTCTTAATCATAAAGCTTGCTGCTCTTGCCGTGTCATGATTTCCAAGGAACATTGACGGAACCCCGATATCATAAACATCCTGCAGATTTGTCAGCAGTTCTGAATAAACAAACCCCGGATTAGTACGTATCTCTTTCATTACATTATAGATATCTCCGTTTCCGGTCGCCGTAGGAAAGCTGAAAAAGCTGTCAACCGTACTGTCAAAATACTCACGCACCTGACCGTAGGTTCCTTCCCACGCTTCGCCTACAATAAAGCAATCCGGCTTAACTGCCTTTGCCGTATCGCTCACCCACTTCAAAAACTCAATATTCTTTGCAACATCACCGGTATAGTAGCTTGTTACGGCATCCAGTCTGAAGCCGTCAACACCCATTTCAAGCCAGTATCTTATTATGTTTGCAAATTCATTTCTGACATTCTCGCTGTCAAGATTAATATCCGGCATTCCGCTTACAAAACGACCCTCGTACCAGTAATCCGTACCACTGATTTTGTGATATCCGGCCTGGTCCGCCTTTGTCGTGAAATTGTAAAAATCGGAATACTGACCTGTCGGACTCTTACAGTTTCTAATCGAGTCAATCGCGGTCTTAAACCACTGATGGTCACTTGACGAATGATTCACGACAAGGTCAATAATTATATCAATCCCTCTGGCATGCGCCTCATCAAGCAGATTTTTGAAATCATCAAGCGTTCCGTATACGGGATCGATATCGTAATAATCCGTTACATCATATTTATGATATGTAGGTGACGGATGAATCGGCATAAACCATATACCGTTAAAGCCCATTTCCTTAATATAATCAAGCTTAGCCGTAACTCCGTTCAAATCTCCGATACCGTCATTATTTGAATCATAAAATGAATATACGAATATCTCGTAGAAGTTTCTGTACTTATCATCAATTATATTAAGCTCATCCGATTCCTTCAGTACAAATCCGGCTTCGTCCTCCGTACCCGCAGCAGCCGTAGGCTCTCCTGCATTTTCCGTGCTCTCCTGCACATCACCGGTCTTACCGGAATCTGTATTCCCATTACCCGAGCAGCCGCAAAGCAGTATGCCGAGTATCAAAATCATCGCTAAAATTCTCTTCATTTATTCCTCAATTCCGAAGCTGCTTCATCAGCCCTTTACCGAGCCGCCCGTTACACCCTCAACATAGTATCTCTGCAGCGACATGAACAGAATTACAATCGGTGCCGCAACAACTACCGCAGAAGCACAGAAGGTCGTAAAGTTTTGATGTATCTGCTCCTTTTCAAGCCATTTATACATACCCAGTGCAACCGTATACTGATCAATCTGCGCATTTGTCATAATGAACGATACAAAGATGTAATCGCACCAGGGTGACATAAATGAAATAAGAATGGTATAAATAATAATTGACTTACTCATCGGCAGAATAATTCTTCTGAATATCTGCGCCTGTGTCGCACCGTCAAGCATTGCCGCCTCGTCAAGAGACTTAGGTATGGTATCAAAAAAGCCCTTGGCAATATAGTACGACAACGCCGCACCTGCCGAATACACAATTACAAGCGATGCAAGTGACTGATAATGCTCGGGAAGAAGCACCTTAAGAAGGAAATATACCGCTGTCATTGACATAAATCCGGGGAACATTCCGAGAATAAGCATAACATTCATCATCGGACGTCTCATTTTGAAGCGTACACGGCTGAAAACGTAGCTCACCATCAAAACAAAAATCGTTGTAATTGCACATGAAAGAACTGCAACAATTAAAGTATTCTTATACCATGAAACAAAATAGGTCTCACTAAAAAGCCTCTTATAGTTGTCAAGCGTCCAGGTATCGGGAAAGAAGCTGCTGGTCCATGCTCCCGGCTCAGCACGCAGTGACTGGGCAATAAGGAAAACTATCGGTAACAGCCATACTACAGCCATTACAATAAGAATTACATAAATTGTGCTGTCTGCCATTACTCTGCGCGCATGTGCGCCCGAAAGGCGTCTTTTCTCCTTCATCATTGAAAATCATCCTCCCTCTTAACAGCTGACGACCGGTTGTATACCAGAAGTGACATCGTCGCACAAATTACGAACACAAGAATACCGATGACCGATGCAAGCTTGTAGTTCTTGTTATCACCGATTGACAATCCGTACAGCCATGTAATAAGCAAATCCGTACCCTTCGCATTATCAGTATACAGAAGGTTGTCTGCAGGCCCGCCGCCTGACAGCAGATAAATAACGTTAAAGTTGTTGATATTGCCTACAAACTGTGTTATCAGATACGGTCCCGTAACAAACAGCATGTACGGCAGTGTTATCTTAAAGAAGGTCACTACCGGGCCGGCTCCGTCAATCTTTGCCGACTCGTATAAGTCCTCCGGAATATTCATAAGGATACCGGTACATATAAGCATTGAGTAAGGTACTCCGACCCATATGTTAACCAGAATAATGCAGATACGCGTGGTAAGTATATCCTGACCGAACTTCATCGAAAAGCCCGTAATCTCATAAATAAGCTGTGTAATAATACCGCCGTCTGCATCAAGCATCTTCGACATAAGAAGCAGTGTAACAAACTGAGGCACTGCCATTGTTGTAACAAAAATCGTTCTGAATACTTTCTTAAAGCGTATTGACTTCTTATTGATAAGAAGCGCAAGTATCATACCGATGAAATAATTTGAAAAGGTTGCAAAAAATGCCCAGACAAGAGTCCATCCGAGAACCCTCGCAAAGGTAGATGAAAGCGCCGAACCGTTGAAAAGCTCAACAAAATTTTCAAAGCCAGCCCATGAAAACAGCTTCTTCGGAACCTCGTGCGCAGTATCGTAATTGGTAAACGCGACCATAATCATGGTAATCAGCGGTATTACGGTAAACACAAAAAGACCGAGCATCGGAAGTGAAAGCAGCACCGTATGGAATTTGTTGTTTGAAAGATCCTTAAGATCCTTAACAAAGCCGGCGGGCTTTATTCCCCTGTCACATGTCTGCTTAAGTCTAACTGCACTCATTACGCTGTTGTAATAAACAACAATAAAAAATGCGATAATAAGAATTGATAATATACCGTAAAGGAGAATCTTAAAGCTGTTATCACCTACAACGGTTACATAAATCCCCTGAGCGTCATCCCACGCTTCCGTAGTTTCTACGGTACCGAGCGTTCCTTTACCTACTATACCGCGGAAAAATCCGTAAATGTAAGTAGCACCGAAATTAAGCATGAAAAAGACAAAGGATACCTCAAGCAGCAGATATATTAAGCCCTTTGCAATCTGCCCTCTTGTAATGTGACCGAAGCCCATCAATATGTATGACAGCTTTGTCCGTATATCACCCTTAACAAAGCCCGTAAAATAATTATATTGTTTTGTATTCATTGCTCACCTCAATAAATGCAGCATCAGAACCTGACGCCCTGATGCTGCTGTTAGCTTATTTATTTATGTTTGCACACATTGCATCAAGCTGCTCCTGTAAGCCTGCATCATCAAGACTTCCGTCAACTGCAGCAATCATAGCATTTCCTAAGCCGTTCATAGGTGTCCAGAAGGTTGAAGGTACGCCCTTCTGATTCCTTGCGAATGCACGCTGTGCTTCAACTGCCTGAACAATCATATCATTCTTTACGATATCGGCTACTGCCGCGTTAATGTTACTGGGTGCAAAGCCTCTTGCCTCAAAACGCTTAATCTGGTTCTGCTCATTTGTAAGCCAGAGAGCAAGCTTCTGAGCCTCAGCCTTATTCTTTGAATAGTTGTTAACACCCATAAGCTTATAGCCTGCATAAGAGCTTAACTGCTTCTGCTCACCGTCAACAGTGAAGGTAGGAAGCTTTGAAACTCCGAGGTTCTCGCCGAGTGTAGCCTTAATATCCGCTGCATTCCATGAACCGCTTACTGCTGCTACGATAGAACCGTCTGCAAAGCCTGCCTTAATCTTACTGTCGTCAGGGCTGGGCATAACGCCGGGGTTGCAGATAAGCTCGTAGATTGCCTTAGCAGCCTTCATACCGTTTGCGGAATTGAAGTTAATGCTGATGGCTGTCTCTGTCATTGTATCATCATATGAAACATCATACTTAAGATCATCAAATGCAAAGAAGAATGCTGCCATATAAAAGCCGTTTGCAAGCTCCATTGCAAACTTCTGCTCAGGACTGATCTTTGCTACGATTCCGTCCATCGTCTGAACATCGGTATCACTTAAAACTCTCTTATCATAGTAAAGGAAATATCCGTTATCTGCTGTACAGGGATAAGCATAAACCTGATCCTCGCCGCCGATATTAACGGTACATGCGTCAACACTCTCAGGGCTGTTTGAGCTCTTTACGGTATCAAGAGTTGAACCGCCGAGTCTTGCAAGAGCACCTGCTGTGATAAGCTTATTAATCTGATCGCTTGCGAATGAGAAAACATCGGGACCTGCCTCAACATCGTTGAGAAGCTTGTCAGCCGCATCATTTTCACCCTGAATACCGAATAAGAACTTATAGGTATTCTGAGGATTTGCTTCCGCATATGCATTACACATTTCCTTAAGCAGCTCCTGATCATCCTGCGCACCCCATACAACCAGTGTATATGACTCTCCTGTGCCTGCTGCAGGCTGGCTGCTGTCATCTGTCTTGGAAGTTTCGCCACTCTGTGAGGATTTATTCTCTTCCTGAGCAGAATTATCATTTGTACTCTCACTTGAACCGCATGCCGTAAGAGTTCCGAGAATCATCGTAAGAACTAACAAAAATGCAATTACTCTTTTCATTATAGCCTCCGTCCCTATTTGCTCTACGTTATTTTAATACTGCCCAAGTATCAGTACTTGGGCAGTAGGGTAAATAATCAATAACTTACTGTGCAATATCTACGATGCAATTTCCTTCAGCATCGAAAGAAGCGGTAATATTGTAGATACCTGTTCCGCTGATATACCAGTTGTCACCGCCGTTAGCGTTATCACCGTACCATACCACAACAGCACCGGGCGCACCGTAAACAACCTTGATTGCGCAATTTGCTGCATTACCTGCTGCGTCAACCTTGCCCTGATCAGCAATCCAGCTCTCTGTATCAGCCTCTGTTATCTCAAGAGCGATTGAAAGAGTACCGTCTTCATTAACTGTCATAGCGAACTTCTCGCTTCCCTCAGCCGGGATAGTCCAGGGTGAATCCGGGAATGTACCTGTAACATAGAAGTTACAAGGCTCAACAGTAATTGTATTTGTCTCTGTGAAGTAGCTTACTAAATAGTCACCTGCAGTAACAAGAACGTTTTCTCCGTCGAATCCGATCCAGTCGCCGTTCATTACGTTGATAACCTTGAATGCAGCATATAAATTGCCGTTCTCATCAGCTGTCCAGTCTGCATACATGCTTTCATCAACAGAAAGAAGATATGTGAATACATCCTTTGTATCGTTAGCAGCCATTAACCATGTATCGTCTGTAAATGCAGCTGCCTCTCCGGGCCACTCGTTCATGGTTCCGGTAATGTACATTCTGTGGGTCTCAGCCATCTCCTCAAGAGGATTTAAGAATTCCCACTCAATTGTATCGTAATCAGGTGAATCCGGGAAAGTAGTTAATGTAAACTTGTATGTTCCGTTAACTGCTACGTATGCATTCCAGCCGAGGTTGCTGTCGCCAAAGCCGCCGTCCTCATAGAAGTATGCAACGCCATCCTTCTCATATGTAGTAAAGTATCCGATACCGTGCTGATTTGTCCATGTGTCAGCAAGCTTAAACTGAAGCTGATCGCCTGCGTAAAGGTCTGCTGTATATTCGTAAACGTTAGCACCCTCAACATCAAGCTTGGTCATCTGCCACTCAGGGAGACCTGCTTCTGTCCAGTTATTTGTCTTAAGAGTACCCATACCTGAACCTACGATGTACCAGTCACGTGTATCCTCTGTGAAGGAATCGGTACGGAAGCCTGCGAAAATATCGATATCTGAATTAACAGGTGCTGCTTCATATACTACAGCAAGTGAAATATCAGCATACCATCCCATGAATGTTGCATCAGTCTTCTCGGGAGTCCAAACAGCGGGAGTAGCTCCCTCGTCAACCTTCTCTTCCTTAAGAAGAGTTGTTCCGTCATACCAGCAAACAGTGTACTGCTTTGTTTCGGGTGTAGGCTCGGCAGTAGGTGCCTTTGTAGCCTCAGCAGCCTGTGTAGGTGTAGCAGTTTCGTTATTACCTGTCTCCTCTGACTTTGAGCAGCCTGCAAAAGCAAGTGCAAGTACCATTACCAACGCGGTAATCAAAGTCCATGATTTAATTCTTTTCATACTATCCTCCATTCCTAAAGCGACTTTTTCTCAATTTATATTCCTCCGTCGCCTCTATTACAAAATAATAAATTTTAGTCATATTGTCAATAGATTTTAAGGAATTTGAACAAAAAATTTTCGTCTTTTTTCGTTTTGACAGTTTATCTTTACTGTTTTAAAGCATTTTTCAAGCCGTTCAATTAGCGCTTATTCCGATTTTCTACGAAATATTCGTGAATTTTCTGTCACCCTTCCGCAAAACCCGTTTTATCGGATTTCTATATTTAGGAAGCTTTTTCATTTACATTTCCCGGAGCCTGTGCTATACTGTAAAGGTCCGTGAAGCTCCTCACTTCTTAAGGAGGAATTCATGAAATCAATTCAAAAATGTCTTATTTTTTCTTTAACATCAATTTTTCTTATTGTTTCCCTTTGTAAAACAGTTTACGTATCGGCATCAATTGCAGACTATTTTTCTTTTGTAATACTGTCCGACTACAAGGTAGAAATGAATATCGGCGAGACCTATGCCATATCAGCGATAGCCGCTTCAGCAAAGAAAACAACCTGGAAAAGCAGCGATTCAAAGATTGCTTCCGTAAATTCAAACGGCGTCATAACCGCTAAAAAGGCAGGAACCGTGGTAATTACTGCTAAAGCAGGCAGGGCCGAGGCCGGCTGCAGGGTTACGGTAAAGCCTACGACTATAACACTTAACAGAAGCAGCGTTGAGGTGGAGAACCACGCCTTCATACAGCTGAGGGCAAAAACCTCAAACGGCTCCGCAGTTAAATGGAAAAGCAGCAAAAAAAGCGTCGCCGAAATTGACGAAAACGGTTTCCTTACTGCAAAAAAGCCCGGAACCACCGTCATTACGGCTTCTGCCGACGGAACAAAGGTCAGCTGTACGGTCACGGTAAAAAAGCCAACGGTTACGCTGAACCGTACCTCAGCAGAAATGTACAAGGGCGACACACTCAGGCTGACGGCAAAAATAAGCTCGTCATCAAAGCCTGTCTGGAAAACCAACAGAAAAAGCGTTGCGGTTGTAAGTGAAAACGGTACCGTTACGGCAAAGAAAAACGGCACAGCCGTAATCAGCGTGACAGTGGACGGCGTAACCCGCGAGTGTGAAATAACGGTTCTCAAGCCAGAAATCACACTCAGCTGTACCGAAGCGACACTAAAAAAAGGAGACTCGCTTAAAATAGAAGCAAAAGTCTCCTCAGGAAAAACTCCCGTATGGTCCTCGAGCAACCCGTCGGTTGCCCGTGTCGACAAAAAAGGTACCGTCACGGCAACAGGTAAAGGCAGAGCCTATATCTATGCTTCCTGGGACGGTACCAAGGTACGCTGTACTATATATGTAACTGAAAAATAAATTAATCTGATCTTAAGGAGCTTCCGGACATTAGTCTTCATTAAGATTCTTAACAGAAGCACCCTCAATAAGCGAGCCCTTTACCATAATCTGAGTAGGGATAAAGGCCTTAGGGTTTTCAATCGATTCGACAAGCTTCTGCGCAGCCTGTCTTCCAAGCTCATCGGTATCCTGCTGCATGGTTGTAAGAACGGGACGCAGCATTCTTGAAAGAAGAATACCGTCGTAGCCTACGACGCTGATATCTCTCGGAACGATAAAGCCCTGCTTTTCAAGCTCATTCATACCTCCGACATACGAGAAATCGTCGGGATACATAATGCATGTCGGGCGATTCTTAAGCGAAAGCAGCTCGCGAGTTGCAACCCTGCTTGCTTTTGGATCATGGTAATTCGCAGCCTTAACATATTCATTCGGAACATCAATGCCGAGCTGGGCACAGGTTCTGTAAAAGCTTGCAAGACGGTGCCTTGTAACGGAGGTCTCTTCTCCGTGAATAAATGCAATCCTTCTGTGTCCCATTTCATACAGATAAGTAACAAGATCCCTCGTTCCCTGTACATTATCTGAAAGCACGGCTGTCCTGCCGTCAAAAACATGATCAATCGTAACAGTGGGAATATCACTTTGTATCAGCTCTATTACCGCAGGGTCATCAAAGCTCACGCTCGCAATAATTACTCCGTCACAATTACGATACCGGCAATGCTCGGTGAAGCTCATGTTTCTTATATTGCTGCTGATAAAGGTTATGTCGTATCCCAACCGCTCCGCTTCAACCTTAACACTGTTGAGAACATGTGAAAAGTATTCATGGGTAAGACCGCTCATGGTTTTGTCCACAAAAAGCACACCGATATTATGAGAACGATTTGTTTTTAATGCCCTTGCAGCCGCGTTGGGAAGATAACCCATTTCCTTTGCAGTCCTCCGTATCAGCTCAAGAGTCTCCTCACTTATATCGGTATAGCCGTTCAACGCCTTACTTACCGTAGACGCTGAGACACCACATTTTTCTGAAATATCCTTGATTCTAACCATATCGCACCCACTAAATCAATGTCGAATTCGTTTTCGCTTCTTTGCACACAATCTCGTTACTCTGTACATTATATCCAGAGTTTAGCGCATGGTCAATAGTTTTTTATATAATTTCACTACTTTAGTCTTGCTTTTTGTCCGCTTTACATATATAATGTGTACACATAGCGAAAACGTTATCGTAGCGTTATCGCAATAAAAATCAGAAAAGGATGGGAAACAATGAGATACGGATACTTTGATGATGCCAACAAAGAATATGTTATTACTACCCCTGCAACCCCCCTTCCCTGGATAAATTATCTGGGAAATGACGGCTTCTTCGGACTCATTTCTAACACCGCAGGCGGCTACTGCTTCTATCGTGACGCAAAGCTCCGCCGCATTACGAGATTCCGTTATAACAATGTTCCGACCGACAGAGGCGGAAGACTTTTTTACATAAAGGATAATGATACTGTATGGAGTCCTTCTTATCTTCCCGCAAAGACGGAGCTTGACAGCTACATCTGCCGTCACGGTATGGGCTATTCTGTTTTTGACAGTACAAAGAACGGCATTGAAGCAATACTCACCTGCTTTGTACCTCTCGGTGACGCATGTGAAATCAACCGCATGGTTCTTAAGAACACAACCTCTGAGGAGAAAACAGTTACTCTTTACAGTGCAATTGAATGGTGCCTCTGGAATGCTGTTGACGATTCACAGAACTATCAGAGAAACCTCAATATCGGCGAGGTAGAAATCGACGGAAGCACTCTTTATCATAAGACAGAATACCGCGAGCGTCGTGACCACTACGCTTTCTATACTGTTAATTCACCTGTTGACGGCTTCGATACCGATCGTGATACCTTCCTCGGCCATATGAACGGCTGGGAAAGCCCCGATGTGGTTAAGAACGGAAAGAGCGGCAACAGCGTGGCAAGCGGATGGTATCCGATTGCAAGCCATGCAATTAACGTTACCCTTAAGCCCGGCGAAGAGAAGAGCTTCATTTTCCAGCTCGGTTACATCGAAGTACCCGTTGAAGAAAAGTGGGAATCAAAGGGTGTTATCAATAAAAAGCCCGCAAAGGCACTTATCGAGAAGTATAATAATGACGCTGCTGTTGATGCGGCACTTAAGGCTCTCGCAGATTACTGGACAAACCTTCTTAGCCGCTACCACATTGAGAGCAGCAATGATAAGGTAAACAGAATGGTAAACATCTGGCATCAGTACCAGTGTATGGTTACCTTCAATATGAGCCGAAGCGCAAGCTATTTTGAAACAGGAATCGGCCGCGGAATGGGCTTCCGTGACAGCTGTCAGGATCTTCTCGGCTTTGTACACCTCATTCCCGCAAGAGCAAGAGAAAGAATTATCGACATCGCTTCAATTCAGTTTGAGGACGGAAGCACCTACCATCAGTATCAGCCTCTTACCAAGCGCGGTAATGCAGATATCGGCGGCGGCTTCAACGATGACCCGCTCTGGCTTATTGCATGTACAGCAGCTTACATTAAGGAAACCGGCGATGCAGGAATTCTTGACGAGCCTACACCCTTTAACAACGTTGAAGGAAGCGAGAAGCCTCTTTTCGAGCATCTCAGAAGAAGCATTAACTATACAATTAACAATAAGGGACCTCACGGTCTTCCTCTTATCGGACGTGCGGACTGGAATGACTGCCTTAACCTGAACTGCTTCTCAGCAACTCCCGGTGAAAGCTTCCAGACCTGCGCAAACTTTGAAAGCGGTAAGGCTGAAAGTATTTTCATTGCAGGTATGTTTGTAAAATACGGTAAGGAATATGCCGAGATTTGTAAGCATTACGGCGACGCAGCAGAAGCAGATACTATTCTTGCAGAGGTTGCTGCAATGGAAAAGGCTGTTGAAGCATACGGCTGGGACGGCGAATGGTTCCTCCGTGCTTATGACGCTTACAGCAACAAGGTCGGAAGTAATGAATGCGAAGAAGGTAAAATCTTCATCGAGCCTCAGGGCTTCTGTACTATGGCAGGCATCGGTCAGGAGCTTGGCTTCGGAAGAAAGGCTCTTGATTCAGTAAGAAAGCATCTTGTTAATGATTACGGTGTAGAGATTCTCTCACCCTGCTATACCGAGTACCATATCGAGCTTGGCGAGATTTCAAGTTATCCGCCCGGATACAAGGAGAACGGTTCAATCTTTACTCACAACAATCCTTGGATTAGTATTGCGGCTGCTACCATCGGTGATGCAGATTACGCATTTGACATCTACAGACGCAGCTGTCCTGCATACGTAGAAGAAGTTAGTGAGATTCATAAAACCGAGCCTTACATCTACAGCCAGACAATCGCAGGAAGAAGCGCTGTTAATTATGGACTTGCAAAGAACAGCTGGCTTACCGGAACCGCCGCATGGGCATTTGTTAATATCAGCCAGGCAATCCTCGGTATCAAGCCCGATTTTGACGGTCTTTGCATCAATCCCTGCGTTCCGGATGATCTTGCAAACTACTCAGTTACAAGAAGCTTCCGTGATGCGGTATATAACATTAAGATTACCAAGGATGACAGCAAAAAGGGTCTTTATGTAGACGGTCAGTTCGTTGAGGGCAACCTTGTTCCGTTCGTCAACGGAAAGCCCGCATATGATGTTGTTTATTATCTGTAAGAACTTTTTATATAGTCTCTCCCTTCAAAAAGAACCGAGCCGCAACCGGCTCGGTTCTTTTCTCATTAACTGCTATTTGTTTTTCATTATTCGTAACCGAATTTTTTCTTATTCTGCAACTGCACTGCCGAGAATAAGCTCGCCTGCCTTATTTAACTTAACCTGCTCACCAACGATAACCTTTCCGTCGGTATTGTAGTTCTGTTTCATAAGCGCATATAATTCATCTGTTGTAGAGCAGCCGAAGCTGGTCATCATCTCGTTTGCAAGCTCATCAACCTCATCATCGGAAGCAGTAAGCTCCTCTGTCTCAGCAATAGCTGAAAGCAGGTATGAATACTTAACGTTCATTGTTGCTTCTGAAAGCATATACTCGTCAAACTGCTCTGCAGTCATACCGTAAAGAGCACTGTAGAAGGTTGCTGCATCAACTCCGTAATAGCTTGTAAAAGATGCGTTATATGAAGAAATCATATTAGCCTTTGCTGTTTCGATTTCACTCGTAAGGTCCTTATTAAAGGTTGCATTTTCGATAGCCTTGCTGATTACGTCATATTCCTTGCGTGAATTAGCTTCATTTGTTTTTGAGGTTATAAGATTCTCCTTAATATATGCCTTATATTCCTCAACAGTCTTATAGCTCTCTGTTGTTGAAGCAATAAACTCATCTGTAAGCTCAGGAGTAACCTTTGTATAAATTCCCTTAACCTTAACCTTAAACACAACTGCCTTTCCTGCCATATCAGGATTATTCAGATAGGGATCAGGGAACTTAAGATTAAGCTCAACATCCTCGCCGACGCTCTTTCCGATTAAGCCGCTCTCAAAGCCGTCAATAAAGCTGCCTGAACCGATAGTAAGCTCAGCATCAGTAGCAGTACCGCCCTCAAATGCAACGCCGTCCATAAGACCCTCATAATCCATAATTACAACATCTCCGTCCTCAATAACGGTTCTGTCGGTAATCTCGACATTCTTCTTGTTGTTTGCAAGAATTCCCGTCTCGATTGATTTCATAACGTCCTCATCGGTAACCTCTATAGATAAGGGGGTATATGTCAGATTCTTGTACTCTCCGAGAGTTACGTCTCCTGACTTGTACCCTGTTACAGGATTCTTCTTTCCGCAGGCAGTGAGTGCCAGAGCCATACACAGCACACATGCCGCAATCAATACTTTTTTCATAAAAACCTCCGCAATTTTATACTTATGACTTTTCAGCCCATACCTTTATACCACATATCTGTCAAAAAAGAAAGACATTTGTTTCCTTTCACAGATATTTCACATAAAAACGCAGTACATTTCTTAAAAGAATTTCCGAAATGCTCAAGGCTTAATCAGCCTTAGTATAGTTCTCTTTAAGTGCTTCCGTCGCAGCTATCGCATCCTCATAAGCAAATACACTGATTAACTGCTTAATCCGCTTTAACTCGGCAAGAACCTCAACACTGTGTCTGCAATTCAAAAGCTTATTCATATGCTTCATTGCCTCACTGTCGTCAAAATCATCAAGTGCGGCATTCATTGCAGTGATTTCATCGAGGAAGTCCTCTCTGCTGATATATATCTTATTTTCATCAGGCTCCGCTCCCTCGCGCTTTTCGAGGTACTCCCTTATTTCATCAATTAACAGCGCATAGGTTCTGTCAACCGAATCGGCATTTGCCGCAACAAAGTCATAGTCGCCTCTCTTAACCGCATTACCAAGCTGCTCGATTCTGCGTGCAAGCTGAAGTGCTCCCACTGATTCAACCGTACTCTGAAGAGACTGCAGCTGGAGAAGATAGCTGTCGTAATCCTCTTTTTCACGAAACTCCTTCAGCCGGGTACGTTTGGTCACACTGCTGTTATATACCGCACCGAGAAGCTCAATATACTTATCCCTGTTGAATGCGCATACCTCAAGACCCTTCTTCACATCAACATCGGTAAAACCGGGCAAATCCTTATCTTTACGTCTTCTGCTCTCGGCCTCATCCGCAGTATCAACAATAAGCTCCGCAGGAAGATGCTCAAGAAGGCTGTTGCTGAGCAGCTGCATTTCGATAGGCTTCGTCAGATAGTCATCAAAGCCCTCATTAATGAACATATCCCTGACTCCGTAAACAGCATTTGCCGTAAGTACAATAATCGGAAGCTTTTCGTATTCCGGACGTATCTCCCTGATAAGGTGCATCGCCTCGATTCCGTCCATTTCAGGCATCATATGATCCATAATTATGACATCATACTTCTTTTTCTTTGCCATCTCGATACTTTCAGGTCCCGACTGAGCAGTCTCGGGTACAATTCCAAAGCACTTAAGCAAGCCGCTGATAACCTTAAGATTAACTCTGTTGTCATCAACAAGAAGCACCTTTGCCTCCGGAGCCTGCCATGCCTCGTAAAATCTTCCCCTTGCAGTATTACGCTCCTCCTCTATAAGCTTACGTACACTGAGAGTATAAACCGGCTCATAAAGAAGTCTTGTTTCCGTAACATCCTCATAGCTAACGTCAGGCTCAACCATCAGTATTACCTGAGGTCCGCCGTATTCCTTAAGCCAGTCCTTATATTCGAGATACTTTTCCTTTACAGTGAAAATATGCGTAAACCGTTCCTTAGCCAGAACGCCTTCAACCTCATTAATGCCGCAGGCTGCCCTATATTTAATTCCGATTCCGGAAAGAGCCCTGCAAAGTCTGTCAACCTGTGAATCACGTGCACTTTTCTCAATAATAAGTGCATTAACTCCTCCTGATATGCTGAAGCCGTCACCGACCCTGCCCTCACCGGCTATCATCTGCGGAACATCAAAAAGGAAGGTACTGCCTACGCCGTAATCACTCTCAACTCCGATATCTCCGCCCATAATCTGAAGAATACGTTTACAAAGGGCAAGACCCAGTCCCGTACCCTCAATACCGCGTATTTTTTCATCATTAATTCTGGTAAAGGTATTGAAAAGCTTTCCGATATCGCTTCGCTTTATACCGCAGCCTGTATCCGTCACCTCGGCATGGAGGATAAACTTGCTTTCCACTACCCTGCCGCCGACCTTAAATGTAATTTTTCCCTGCTCGGTATACTTGGCGGCATTATTTAAGAGATTTAAAAATACCTGCTTAAGCCGGACCTCATCACCTATAAGTCTCTCCGGCATATTCATATCAATATCGATTATAAACTCAATCCTCGGAAGCTGAATACGTGTCGATGCAAGCTTAACCACATCCATAATAAGCTTTTTAACACTGTATTCCGCATTCTGGATTTCCATTTTACCCGATTCAACCTTCGAAATGTCGAGTACATCATTTATTATGGCAATCAGCGAATCTCCCGCACTCTTAATATCATTTGCATTCGACCTTACACGCTCATTAATATCATCACGCAAAATTAAATCCGTCATTCCGATGATGGCATTCATAGGAGTCCTGATCTCATGTGACATATTGGCAAGGAACATACTCTTTTCCTTATCCGCACGCTCAGCTCTTGCCTTAGCCCTGTTCGCCTCTCTTGATTCCTCTTCCAGCTGATTTTTCTGAAGCTCGAGCTCCTTAAGCCGCTCATCCTTTGTAGGGATGTGATTAGGGAAGAATACCGTTCCTTCACCCTTAGTCTTTACCTCGCCCATTGAATAATTGACGGCATTTAACAGATCTTCAACATTATCTCCGCAGTCGGGATAGGTTACGCAGCAAAGGCTGCAGCTTCTGACAAGCTCAATACCTGCAACATTCCATGCCTTCTTAAATCGCTCCTGAATAATCCCGATATACATTTTTTCATCAGCCTGGTCGTTTGAAATAAACGCGACGCTGTCATCCTCAATACTGTAAAGCTGGAAATTAAATTCCTTTCTGAGGAAGTCCGCAATCAGACCCATAAACACATCAAGTGCATCAAAGCCGAGAGCACTGCATATGCTCTTCGTATTATCCGGTACAACAACGATTACACTGAATCTGCGACGCATCTTAATACAGTCGGCAATACTCATGATGAATGCTTCACGGCTGAAGGTGCCTGTTTTCTGCATAACCTTATCATTTGTATTCTGCAGCATCATGTACATAAGAAGACACGAGCAGGCAGTAGCCATACCCGTAACAAGTATGTCACTGAATACAAACTGAAGAACAACCGCACTGAGCGTAAGCAGAACGAAGCAATATATTGCAATACAATTGCTGATATATATAATTTTTCTGTAAACAAAGGTAACAACAAGCGAAGCAATCAGATATGCGCCCGCTATTATGTACATAAAGACCATCGACGGTCCCTGTGTATAAACATTTTCATCCGTAAAATAAAAGGCAAGTCCCGTCAACGGCGAAGAAATAATGCTCAGCACAGAAAAAGCATAAGGAGAAAACATAAGTATGTTTCTCAGTCTGCTGCTCCTTTTTCTGTACTCCGTCAGGGAAACGATATACGCAAAAAACACGGGCGGCATCGTATTCTGCATCAAAAGAAAGGCTATATTAATAATATAGTTCAGACTCAACGGAATATCCTCCGGGAAGGATACTGACCAGCAGCTTATTATATTGAAAATATTTATAACAAATGCAAATACGACTATAAACTTATACAGGCTGTTTGAAGAGCTTCTGAAATTCTTCTTCGGCGCGTAAAAAATCAGCAAAATGAAGTTGACTATCATCGCTGCAACTTCAAAATCCACATTATATAGCATAAACACCTCGCAAAAAACTAGTTCGTCAACAGTCAAAATTAATCTATTGTATTATACTCCCAATTTCATATTATGTAAAGCCGTTTTGCTTCTGCAGTTTTTGAAAAGGTGATATTCACAAACACTGCGTTTTTCTGTAATCTTGTACTTTGTGAAATTCTGTTGCGCAAAAACAGACCTTTTGCTTTATTGGACATAATACCAAACTGTGATATAATATCTGGCAGAGTTCCTTTTCCAAGGACAAATCAGGAGCCATAACCGCTGTGAGGTATTTATGAAAATAATTCTACCCGAAAACGTATCATTTATAATAGACAGGATAACCTCTGCCGGCTACGAGGCCTATGCCGTCGGAGGATGCGTACGCGATTCCATCCTCGGCAGGACCCCCGATGACTGGGATATAACTACATCCGCCAAGGCGTCCGAGGTCAAAGCACTTTTTCCCAGAACCATAGACACCGGAATACAGCACGGAACCGTTACGGTTATGATGGGAAAAGAGGGCTATGAAGTAACCACCTATCGTATCGATGGTATTTATACCGACAGCAGACATCCCGATTCGGTTTCATTTACCGACAATCTTTATGAGGATTTGAGACGCCGTGATTTCACAATTAATGCAATGGCATATAATTATGAAAAAGGACTTATTGACCCCTTCGACGGTATCCGTGACATAGAGCGCACCCTGATACGCTGCGTGGGAAAGCCCGAAGAGCGCTTCGGTGAAGACGCACTCCGCATACTCAGAGCCTTCCGTTTTGCCGCACAGCTCGGCTTCCGTATCGATTCCGATACCTGTTCGGCTGCCGGTCTTCTTGCCGCCACCCTTTCAAAAATAAGTGCGGAAAGAATTCATACCGAGCTCGGAAAGCTGCTGTTATCACCAAATCCCGACATGATAATCCGGCTTTGCAGGACCGGAGTTGCTAACTTTATACTTCCCGAGCTTTCGATTCTTCCCGAATCCGACCTTGAGCTCCTTGCAAAGCGCCTGTGTGCATGTCCGGACACACCCGGCTGTCTTCGCTGGGCATTACTGCTTTATACAACAGGAAACTGCCGCGAAATCCTCAAGCGTCTGAAGTCCGACAACAATACGCTCCGTACTGTTTCAACCCTCGCAGATAATGCCGAAAGACAGCTTTCTTCCCTTTCGGATACGGAACTGCGGCGTGTAATCCGTGATATCGGAAAGCCGAATACCGAACTTCTTTTTGAACTT
Source organism: Lachnospiraceae bacterium (assembly GCA_045578645.1). Lineage (GTDB taxonomy): Bacteria > Bacillota > Clostridia > Lachnospirales > Lachnospiraceae > RUG11977. The sequence goes on along the minus strand of JAZNKQ010000124.1, from coordinate 6,207 downwards.
CAGAAAATATTATACGAAAATACGGATTTTACAGATGCTTACAAACGCTACCTTGCAATCTGCTCCGCCGGCGATTGTACAAGCATCCGTGAGCTCGGCATATCCGGCTCTGACCTGCTTAATGTCGGAATTCCGCAGGGAACCGGAATAGGAGTCATGCTTAACCGTCTTCTTGATGCCGTAATCGAGCAGCCCTCACTTAACAAACGCGAAACCCTGCTTTCGCTTGCTGCGTATTACAGGTCAAAGGATAAATAAATCCTACGATATTTATTTAGTATGTTTTTCTTCTGCTCTCATATACTTTAGAAGAATGTATTCTGAGCAGGAGGATTTTTCAGTGGATGACAAATTTGGAGACTTAATTTCAAATTATACCCTTAATATAAATAGCTGTTACCGTTCCAGAGGCTGCTATTATGTCGAGACCCCAGCCGGGCTGCTTCAGCTGCGGAACTATACCGGCTGTGAAAGCCGCCAGTATTTTGAGGCTTCGCTAAAGAGTCATATCTGCTCTCTTGGCTTTTGCCTGTTAGATTTCAATGTAAAGAATGACGAAGGTAATTACATTACCCTCAATCAATACGGTGAAAAATTTGTACTGAGGCATTGGTATCCCGGTGAGGAATGCTCTTTACAGGATGCCGCTCACATAGCTCTTGTTTCCAGGGGGCTTGCAAGACTTCACCTTTGTATGCGCGGATTTGTATATGATTCTCCCGTTCCCGACAGCTACCGCCAGTCTCCCGTAAGCAATGTATTTGCCAAAAGAAACCGGGAGCTGAAAAAGGTTAAGAGCTATATGCGCCTGAAGAAGCAGCGTAATTCTTTCGAAAACAATTTTCTGGCTATCTGCGATTCATTCTGCAGCGAAGCAGAAAACGCAGAAAACGCACTTGCGGAAATAGACCTTAACTCCATATATTCGCAGGCGGAAGCGGACGGAACCCTGTGTCACGGTAATTTCACACACCATAATATAATAATGCTCCCGGATGATATTGCCGTCACGGGCTTTGACAAAGCCGCCTTCGGACTTCAGCTCACGGATTTTTATCTTTTATTCCGTAAGGTCATGGAGAAAAACCTCTGGGACCCTGAGCTCGGAAATCTGATGCTTAATGAATATGAGGCAGTCAAACCGTTTTCAGCCACGGAAAAACGCCTCCTTTACATACTTCTCCTCTACCCCGAGAAGTTCTGGAAAATATCAAACAGTTATTTTAACACGAAAAAATCCTGGGTTCCCCGGAAAAACATTCAGAAGCTTGACGATATATGTGCCCTTACAGCCTATAAGAACGCTTATCTTAAGGATTCAGGCCTGCTTTCGTAAATAAACAAATATACAATTATCCGTGACCAAACACGGGTATACTGATAAAAGCCAAACAGAGAACTTATTTACCTTCTCAGAAAGGAAAATACCATGCGCAAAAAAAACAGCTATGTCATACCTGCTGCAACAGGCATTATTGTCGTACTCGCCGTGTTAATTATATCTATAATTAACATTTTATCCGACGATAAGCCGTCATCGGACAGCAATATTTCATCGCAGGAAAATAACATACCGGCTTCAGACCTGTCACCGACTGACGCATTGCAAAGCGAATCGGAAGCACACGGAATTATTACCGCCATCAATCTTGATACCTCTACACTTACTCTGCAGAATCTTGAGGATGGCTCAGAGAACGATTATTTATTCACCGGTGCCACCGTCACCCGGACAAAATACGGTCGCACGATTTCCGCCGCGCTTCTTAAGCCCGGTGATTTTGTCCGCATAGCATATAATGATGACAATAGACTTTCTTCGATTACAGGCTCAGATACCGTATGGACATATAAAAACATCCGGAATCTTATTATTGATGATTCCCTAAAGAAAATTACGATATCCGATGAGATTTACCGCTATGATGAGCAGCTTCGCGTAATAAGCGGAGACGCCTTTATCGGACTTTCGGACCTGAGTACACTCGATATATTTACCGTCTACGGAGTTGACAACTATATTTATCTGATACGTGTTGTCTCCGGCCACGGCTGGCTGACTCTTGATAATGCAGAGGATTTTGTCGGGGGAACCCTTTACTACGGCCGAAGCGATTCCGCCCAGATAACCGAAAACACTAAACTGATGCTTGCCGAGGGGGAATACGAGGTTACTGCAGAAAATCTTTCATACAGCGGAAGTGCCGTCATAAAAATTTCACGCGGAAAGACCTCAGTATTTGATCTGTCAGGCTACGGATATACACCGCAGCCCCAAGGAACGGTTCACTTTACAATCGTTCCGGAAGGTGCCGATTTGTACATCGACGGTATCCGTACGCTCTATAATGAACCTGTTAAGCTCACCTACGGAGAACATACCATAGAGGTTGAGCTTGGCGGCTATACCCCCTATGAGGGCAAAATCGAGGTCAACCGCTCTGATTTAACTCCGTTTATTAATCTCTCCGCCAAGCCGTCACCTACTCCTTATCTCGAGGACATCCTTTATCCCGAGGATTCCGATATTTATGAGGATTATTATACTGACACGGAGAATATACCTTCCGGAGCTGACGGAGAAATACCGGATTCAACCAGTGATGACTCCGATGCTTCCTCTGAGCTTCCGGATTCCGATACAGAACCGGCAACTCCCACACCGGTGCCTACACTCGAGCCCTCCCCGACAGAGCCGGCCAAGCTCGATGAAAACAATCAGGGCTCTGCGGACAACCTTCTTACCACTATAAAGTGTACGGACGGTACCTCCGTGTATATTGATAATGTATATCGCGGAACTATTAACGGCGGACAGCTGGTTCTACGCAAGGAGTGCGGAACGGTTGTTATTAAGCTTGAGCTTGAAGGGCATATCACAAAATCCTATACCGTAACAATTGAGGACGACGGCAACGATGCCTCCTTCACCTTCCCGGATATGACTCCGGAATGATTTTCCTCACACACGCAGACTTTTTGAGCATTTACACAAAATACTTGAAAATGAATTAAAATAAATGTAGTATATCATCATTATATTTTTAAGAATACTATTTCTTACAAATGAAAGGAGACACACAGAATATGAATCCATCAGGAATCAAAATCGGCAAATTTGCTAAATATGTCGTTATTCTCGTAATAGTAGTAATACTCGGATTCGATTCCTACTTTACAATTAACGAACAGGAGGCTGCAGTTGTTACCACATTTGGTATAGCATCTTCCGTAACAGACTCAGGACTTCATTTTAAGATTCCCTTTATTCAGAAGGTAACAAAGGTTGATACAACCATTAAAGGCTTTGCAATCGGTTACGACTCTGCAAGCAACACAAGCATTGAGGACGAATCACTCATGATTACCTCTGATTTCAACTTTGTAAATGTTGATTTCTTCGTTGAATACAAGGTTATCGACCCTGTCAAGGCACTTTATGCATCCGAAAATCCGGAGGGAATACTTAAGACAATTGCCCAGTCAAGTATCCGTGCCGAAATCGGTTCATACCCGGTTGACAGCGTTATCACAACAGGAAAGAATGAAATCCAGACAAACATCCGTGAAAAGATTGCAACTCATCTTGAGAATCACGACATCGGTATTCAGCTTATCAACATAACCATTCAGGATGCTGAGCCTCCGACAGACGAAGTCAAGGAAGCTTTCATGAATGTTGAATCCGCAAAGCAGGGTGCTGAAACCGCAATAAACAACGCAAACAAATACCGCAACGAGCAGATTCCCGCAGCAGAGGCAGCTGTTGACCAGATTCTTAAGGAAGCGAATTCCGAAAAGGAGGCCCGTATTAACGAGGCGGAGGGTCAGGTTGCGCGTTTCAATGCACTTTATGAGGAATATAAGAAATACCCGCTTATTACAAAGCAGCGTATGTTCTACGAAGCTATGGAAGAGCTTCTCCCCGATCTGACCGTAATAATCGATAATTCAGATACCGGCGTTCAGAAGGTTCTCCCCTTAGATTCGTTTGTTGAAAGCGTAGAGGCTTCCGGAAACAAAAATAACAACGGAGGTATAGAATAATGGAAAACGAAAGAAATGATAATATTGAGCGCATCAGACAGCCCAGATCAAAGGCTCCGCTCATTGTTCTCTTAGTGATTTTAGTACTCGGCATTTTCCTTGCCGCAACCTCGATGGTTGTAACCGAGGAAAATGAATATACACTTGTTAAGCAGTTCGGAAAGGTTGAAAGAATCATTACTTCCTCAGGTCTCAGTCTGAAGATACCCTTTATTCAGACGACCGACACTCTTCCGAGAACCCTTCTTCTGTATGACCTTGTTTCCTCTGATGTTATTACCGAGGACAAGAAAACGATGGTAGTCGACAGCTATGTATTGTGGAAGATTTCAGACCCCCTTAAATTCGTTCAGACTCTTACCCAGATTCCGAACGCTGAGAGCCGAATTAATACTATCGTGTATAACTCAATGAAGAACGTAATAAGCAGTATGGAGCAGAATGAGGTCATCAGTGCACGTGACGGTGCATTAAGCTATGCTATCATGGCAAACATCGGTACTACAATGGAACAGTACGGAATAACCCTTGTAACCGTTGAAACCAAGCATCTTGACCTTCCCAGCGACAACAAAGCTGCCGTATACGAGCGTATGATTTCAGAGCGTAATAATATTGCTGCATCATATACCGCTACCGGTGAATCAGAAGCAACAATGATCAGAACACAGACAGATAATGAAATTATCGTAAGTGTTTCAGAAGCCGAATCAGAGGCAGAAAAAATCAAGTCAGAAGGCGAAGCAGAGTACATGAGAATTCTGTCAGGCGCATATAACACCGCTGACAGGGCAGATTTCTATACCTTCGTTCGTTCCCTTGATGCAGCCAAGCTTTCCATGACAGGCGACAAGACAATTATTCTTAATTCTGACTCGCCTCTCGCACAGATATTTAACACGCTTGAATAAAGCATTACAGTATTAATTCAACTAAAACGGCATCCGCCGGATATGAACTCAATTTGAGCATATCAGGGGATGCCGTTTAATATTATACTTTATTTTCAGAAAACATAGCTCATGTCATGGGTCTGGTTAATAAGGGGCTCCCAGGTTTCGTAATCCACTATACCGTCCGGCTCAAGTCCGTTTGCTTCCTGGAAGCTCATAACGGCCTTCAAAACAGCCTTACTGAAATATGAACGCACCTTATCAAGATAGCCAAGCTTCACCAAGCGCTGCTGCATGTTCTTAAGTGCAGCCGAATCTACGTCCTTACCGCGTTCAAGTATAGGGAACGGTTCTTCACTGTCATACTGGAGAAACTCAAGTCCTATATACTGGAAATGCATGGTGTCAGAGCAAATATCAAAATCTCCGCCCCAGAACCAGCCGTACTTTCTGAAAATCTCAATTACCTCATCAGGAATGCAGTAAGGATTGTCCTTGTTTCTCAAATCATTACCGTAGCCAAGATAATAATCATTATCCTCATCCGCAGGATTAATATCAATCGCCGCACCGAAGGAATGCGCAGACATAAGCTTAGAGCTCTTAAGTCCTACACCTCCGACCTTCCTGTACATAAATCCCGCGAGGTATTTAACCGGGAACTGTAATTCCAGATTATATATTTCACTGAATATACATCTTACACTGTCAACAAGCCCCTCATGGATGCTGATGGTATAGGTTGACGGATATCGGCTGCCGTCTGATGCCATCTTCCAAATCGGCAGTTCAACCTCCTTCATGCGCTTCTTCGCTTCCTTCTCGGAACGAAAGCCCTTCGGCATATTACCTACAGTATAAAATTCAACTCCCGCACCTGTAAGGTACATATATCTTGCATCATTACTCTCAAGCGGCAGCTCCGCAATCACGGGAATGCCTGCCTCGTTCAGCTCAACATCCTTAACAAGCAAGGACTGCACATATGCATCCATATCTATCGGTTTATCAGGAACCTCCGCCTCCGGCTCGGGAACCTTTACATCCTCAGACTCAACCCCTTCGATATCCGTCTGATTTTCATTCTCCGACTCTGCAGCGCCTCCCGCTTCTGTGTCCTCTTCACCGGGCTGTGTAATCTCCGAATCCGGATTTTCAGTGTCGGTATTATCCTCCTTACCTTCTGTGCCGGCCTCGCTATTACCCTCCGTATTGCCCTCTGCGCTGACATCGGTATCACTCTCCGCATTGCCCTCTGCGTCAGCCT
>JAZNKQ010000123.1:0-13090 GCA_045578645.1 Lachnospiraceae bacterium | reverse complement strand
TGCCTTCACCCAGAATAAGATTGGTGTCGGTTCGGCATTGTCGGTTGTTTACATACTGAATGTTCTTCTTGTATTGGGACTGATAGCGCTTCTGTTCAAGCGTTTCGCCCATAAGTATGAGTAAGAAATAATAGTATATGGAGGATAGTGTGAAAAATCATATACTATGATTTTTCATATGGCTATTTGTGCCGAAGCGTCACAAATAAGCCCTTGTCCGACGCAAGAAATCACGTTCGCGAATTTTTGCGCGGATTCCAATGCTACGCTTCGGAATGGAGATTAAAATGGCTAAGAAGCTATATGATAATTCGGTTGCGATTTATATTGCAAAGAAAAAGACCGGCAGGTTCATATTCAGTTTAGTTACCGGAATTCTTATTATAGGCATATGCTTTATAATACTCTATCCGCTGTTAAAGCTGGTACCGGTAGTCTTTTCCAGCATCGAAGAGCTGGGAAATCCCAATGTAATCTGGGTTCCGATTGAAGGCGCGGTTGTAAGCTTTAAGGCCGCACTCAGATATATAATGCCGGGCGGAGTTGAAACCCTGCTTAAGTCAGTCGGATATGCGATAGGCGTAATGGTTATTCAGGTTTTCATTTCGGCAATGGTCGGATATGTAATTGCACGTGTTAAGTGCCTTGCATCAAAGATTGCATTTTTCCTTGTAATACTTGTTTTTCTTGTTCCGAGACAGTCACTGCTTCTGTCACAGTATATATCACTGAAGCATTTTGATTTCCTTGGAATAATGAACATTTTTACCGATGCCGGTGAGGTAGACCTGATTAATAATCCGCTTGTTCTTATTTTACTTGCGTTATTCGGCTTCGGAGTAAATCAGAGTCTGTTTATTTTCCTCTTCAGCCAGTTTTTCAAGAATATACCGCGTGAGATTGAAGAGGCGGCACTTATCGACGGATGCGGATTCTACAAGACCTATTTCCGCATAATGATTCCTAATGCAGTGCCCATTATTTCAACCGTAAGTATTCTTTCCTTCGTATGGAATTTCGGAGATACATATTATACAAACTATTTCAACAAAGACAGCGGCTATATGAGTACACTGCTTAATTCTTCGTTTATTTCGGCAAATAAGGAAAATGTGCTGTATGCCATCCAGACCTGGTATGAAATACCGGTAGTAAACGATTTTGCATTCGATGCCGTTAAGCAGGCGGCCTGCTTAATCTTCCTGATTCCGCTGCTTATAGTATTTCTCATCGGACAGCGCAAGCTGGTTGAGAATCTTGAGAATTCGGGACTTGTCGGATAAAACAGTCGGACCTGCATAAACCGGTCCGATACGGGGGTAGACGTGGATAAAGATATTACAATATATGATATTGCTACTGAAGCCGGGGTTTCACCCGCAACGGTGTCAAGAGTAATAAATGAAAGCGGATACGTAGGGCTTGCAACCCAGAAGAAGGTTGAAGCGGTTATTGCAAAATATAATTTTAAGCCGAGTGCGATTGCAAAGGGACTTATTAACAAGCATACACATACCATAGGAATGCTGGTTCCCGATATCAGAAATGCATACTATTCAACAATTTTTGTTGCATTCGAGGTTGAGGCGGCAAAATTCGGTTACAATGTAATGCTTTGCAATTCCCTGAACTCACTTGATAAGGATATTACATATCTTGATATGCTTGTCCAGAAGCAGGTAGACGTGATTATTGAGCTTGGCGGTCAGATGGACAGAATTAAGCCGGAAAAGCGCTTCAGGGAAAAGCTGCTTCCGATTATGGAAAGGACACCTTTCTTCGGAACGGGTTATGTATTCGGAGAAAAGCAGCTTCATATTGATATTGATGATACAAAGGCGATGAGAGTTGCCATTGAGGCGGAAATTGCCAGAGGACATAAGAGCTTTGCGATGATAGGCGGAGACCCCGCAATTGTTGCATCAAAAATAAAGCATGATGAATTTACGGCTATTCTTAAGGAGCACGGAATTGCACCGAAGAACCGTGTACTGAAGAAAACCGGAGGCTATAATCAGATTGACGGTGTTCGCGGTGTAAGACAGCTTGTGGAGGATGGCTTTGTTCCCGAAGTATTATTCGGAATAAATGAAATGGCGGCCATCGGAATTGCTGCCGAGCTGGCTGCGCAGGGCTGCGGAAAGAGGGAGATTATCGGATTTGATAATACCTATTTATCTGAGGTAATAGAGCCTAAGCTTACATGCATCGGTATTGATTATAATGCTTATGCGAAGAAGGCGATGGAGATGATTCAGGGTGTTCTTGAAAATGAAGCAGCACCCAGAAGTGCGGTATTTGATTCTGAACTGATTATCCGCGGCTCGGCCTTGAGTGATGAAGAGTAAGGCGTCGGAGGACAGACGGATAATTAAGAGGACTTGGCAGGTTACGGAACCGGAAGGGAGAGTTATATGGATAAGATAAGCTTGAACAAGGGCTGGAGATTTTTTTTAGGTAATGAACCCAATGCGGATGGCAGAGGTTTTGATGATTCGGAATGGAAAAAGGTAACCGTTCCTCATGACTGGTCGGTTGAGGGAGATTTTTCAAAGAGTAATTCGAGCGGAACAGCATATCTTCAGGGCGGAACCGGTTGGTACAGAGTGCATTTTAAGCTCCCGGAGGAATACCGCGGTAAAAAGCTGTGGGTTCGTTTCGAGGGAGTCTACAGGAATAGTATGGTTTGGGTCAACAGCTATTATATGGGTAAGCATCCTTATGGCTACACACCCTTTAGCTATGATGTAAGCAGCTTTGTATATTTTGGTGAGGAAGATAATGTTATTGCCGTTAAGGTAAGCCGTGAGGAGACTGCAGATTCCAGATGGTATCCGGGAACGGGAATAACAAGAGACGTAAATATATATGTTGCAGAGCAGGTGTTTATTGCACCTGAGGAAACGGCATTTAATACAGTAGCTGTTGACGGAAATAAGGCAGAAGTGACCGTTAAGACTGCAGTGGTTAACAGCCTTAAAGAGAAGAAGAATATTAAAATTGTTTGCAGGATAATTGATAATATCGGCAGTGAGTCAACGGGAGCAGAGCTTGCTTCGTCAGAGCAGACCGAAACGGTTGACGGCAATGATACGGGCGCTTTTTGCTTTGACCTTTGCTGTACAGGTGTTTCATTGTGGTCGACAAAGGCTCCGAAGCTTTATACGCTTCAGCTTGAAACCGTGGCGGACGGGGCGGTATCGGATATCTATGAAGTGAAGGTAGGTATGCGTACAGCAGTATTTACTCCGGATGAGGGCTTTTTCATAAACGGAGAGAACGATGTTCTTAAGGGAGTATGCGTACATCATGACGCAGGCTGTCTTGGTGCGGCGGTTCCGAGAGAGGTTTGGGAGCGCAGGCTTATTAAGCTTAAGGATATGGGCTGTAATGCAATCCGCACCAGTCATAATCCGCACAGTGAATGCCTGTATGATTTGTGTGACGAGCTGGGCTTCTATTGTCTTGATGAAGCCTTTGATGAGTGGGAAGGACCCAAGAATAAATGGTGGCAGGGTCATAATGTATACCCGCCCAAGAGATACGGATATTTTGAGGATTTCAAGGAGTGGTATGAGCGCGATATAAAGGCGATGGTTAACCGCGACAGGAATCATGCTTCCGTAATTATGTGGAGTATCGGAAATGAAGTTGATTATCCGAATGATCCGTATGCGCATCCGATGTTTTCTGAGATGACCGGAAATAATGATGCCAATAAGCCGAAGGAGGAGCGTATTTACAGCCCCGACAGACCGAATATGGAGCGTCTGAGCGTGATTGCGGCTTATCTTGCAAAGGTAGTTAAGGAGGCTGACCCGACAAGACCGGTTTCTGTTGCGGCAGCATTTCCTGAGCTTTCATCACATCTCGGTTTCTTTGATGAGCTGGATGTTATCGGATATAACTATAAGGAACAGTATTATGATGAGGATCATAAGAGATTCCCTGATAAGCCGATTCTCGGAAGCGAGAATTCACACAGTCTTGAAGCCTGGAAGGCTGTAACGGACAGACCCTTTATTTCGGGACAGTTCCTGTGGACAGGTATTGATTATCTCGGAGAGGCACACGGCTGGCCGGTACACGGTTCACCGGCAGGTCTTCTGGATGTGGGCGGCTTTGAGAAGCCGGGCTTCTATTTCAGAAAGAGCCTTTGGGCGACAGCTCTGTTTGTTTATATTCTTACGGAAAGTACAGAGGCAAATAACGGTCCCGAGCGTATTTACAGCTACCGCCGGGATGAGAAGATAAGGATTATTGCAAATACAAATGAAACTGAAGCAACGCTTTATGTAAACGGCGAGAATAAGGGTACCGTGAAGAAGTCCTGGGAATATGATACCTTAAGCTGGGAGATTCCTTATGAGGCCGGCGAAATAAAGGTTGTAACTCCTAATTGCAGTGATGTGCTGAAGACAGCCGGAGCGGCTTCACACATAGAGCTTAAGTGCTGGAGCAACGGTAAAGAGCCTTTGGAAGCAGGAAAGGTTATTCAGCTTGAGGCTGAGGCCTTTGATGCAGAAGGAAACCGTGTATATACCGAGGAATCAATGTTATTTGTTGACGTTGAAGGAAACGGAACGCTTCTCGGCATCGAAAACGGAAATCTTGCCGATACGACTGCATATTATGAGCGCAGACGCCGTATGCACAGGGGTCATGCAATAATATATGTAAGAATCGGAGACGGTGAAGGCGATGTTAAGATAAACGTGCGAAGCAGAAGATTTGCTGATGCAGTAGCCGTAATCCGGGCATAGATGCTGTAGACGGCAGGAGATTTGAAGCGTATGAGAAAGAATAAAATAATAAGTCTGCTGCTTGGAGCAGTGATGCTGCTGGCGGTTGCCTGCAGTACGGACAGCGGGGCAGCAGGCGATATGTCTGCCGAGGATAACAGGAGTGAAGTCCCGGAAGCTGACGGCTCCGGTTCGGTCAGCAGTGAGCAGACAAAAAATGATGAAAAATCGGGTGAGAGTATGACTGACAAAGAGGATATACAGGTAGAGAATATACCGACGGGACCATTTTTCAAGGTTGATGAAAACGTACAGTACCAGACCTGGGAAAGCTTTGGTACAAGTGCCGCATGGTGGGCACAGTATGTCGGAGGCTGGGATGAACCCTATAGGGAAGGCGAGCTGCCGGTAAGAGAGCAGATTGCACAGTATCTGTTTTCGCGTGAAAACGGAATCGGACTTACCTGCTACAGGTATAATCTTGGTGCCGGTTCGGCAGATTCAAAAAAAGGAACAATATGGCAGACACCCAGAAGAGCGCAGAGCTTTATCGGTGTTGACGGTAATTATAACTGGAATAAGGACAGACATGCTGTATGGATGCTTGACAGAGCGGTTGAGCTTGGCGTTGAAGAGGTTGTTCTTTTCTGCAACAGCCCGCTTGAAAGCCTTACCATAAACGGTCTTGCCCATATGTCGGAAAACGGAGTCAAGACAAATATCAAGGAAGAGAATTATGATGATTTCGCGGCATACTGCTTTGATGTTGCTGAGCATTTTATTGAAGAAGGATATCCGGTTAAGTTTATTTCTCCGATAAATGAGCCCCAGTGGGACTGGTATAACGGTCAGGAGGGCTGCCATTATGAAACCGAGCAGCTTGTCGATGTTTTAAGAGCCTTTGTTGTTGAACTCGAAAAGAGAGAAGCACTTAAGGGCGTTGAGATATCGGGACCTGAAAGCGGTGAATGGAAGGGCAAAACAATAGAATACTTCAAGGCTATTATGAAGGATGAGGTGCTTGGCGAGTACTTTGATGCGCTGGACTGCCATTCATACTGGTCAGATGCAACCGATAAAAAAGCAATTCGCCGCTGGCTGGACATATACTATCCTAAGCTTAAGCTCAGAATGTCAGAATGGTGTGAAATGGTTAACGGTAAGGATTATACAATGGATTCGGCATTTAATATGGCAGATGAGATTGTAGAGGACATGACCATACTTAACGTAATTTCATGGCAGAACTGGGTTGGCGTTGCAGACGGTGATTACAGAGACGGACTTGTTTATGTAAACATAGATAAGAAGGCGTGCCGGGCAGCAAAGAGGCTGTGGGGTTACGGTAATTATACAAGATATATCAGACGCGGCTTTGTACGTGTTGATATTTCCACCGAGGATACGGCTCTTGCAGAGCTTACGCCCGTTGCATTTACCGGTAAGGATGAGGACGGTGCGGAAAAGCTGGTAATCGTTATGATTAACAGAGGCGGTGAAAAGGAATTCAATCTCGATATAGATACCGCAAAGCAGTACAGCTCCTATTCGGTACATACTACAAGCGAGGAATATGATCTTGAGCAGACCGATTCGGGAGAATTTAATAAATCAACGGTAATAACGCTTGATGCCGAGTCAATAGTAACTCTGGTACTTCAATAATATTGCGTATCCCATCTTGTTATGATTTGATAAAGAGCTGCAGCTTCGACATATCGTCGGGCTGCAGCTCTTTGTTATGCTCTAAATATAGTTTACCGGCTGTTAAGCCTCCGGCTCCCGTGAATCATGTAAAGCTGAGTGCTCCGCTTTCCGTTGCGAGCTCCGGTGCATCATAATGAAGGATGACACCTACTCCGATGGGATAGGGACCGGTGTGTACGGCGATGGTAGCGCCGATCTGTGCCAGTATAATTTGGGGCTCAAATCCGAAATGCTCCTTAAGAGCATTCTTAAGCTCCTCACAAAAACGACGTCCTTCTTCTATATCGAAGCCGTAGCCGACTGCAAGACTGCAGTTTTTAACGGAGGTACCCATTTCCTTAATATATGCTTTAACCTGCTCGATAATCTTTGAGAGACCCTTTGCCCGGCTTCTGATGAGACCGGAGGGATAAATCTCTCCGTTTTTAAGAGTTATCAGGGGCTTAATGCTGAGCACGCTTGCTGCCATGCCCTTAAGCTTTCCGATACGTCCGCCGGCTTTAAGATAGTCGATGCTGCCCACGGTAAAGAAGATACGTCCGCTTTTCTTAATACGCTCAAGGTTCTTGGCGTTATCACGTAAGGAGAGACCGTTTTTCTTCATCTTTGCCGCTTCAAGAACGAACTGTCCCTGAAGAACGGTATTAACGATAGAGTCGATAACAAGGATGCGGGCATCGGGGAAATCCTCGAGGATGAGGTCACGTGCCGTGCATGCGGAGGTATATGAGCCGCTGAACTTTGATGAAATACAGATGCAGAGAACGCCCACACCCTTTTTGATGCAATCCGAGAATACTTCCATATAATCCTGTACGGAGGGAAGGGAGGTCTTGGGGTATACATGGGGATTCGTTATCATACGGTCATAAAGCTCGCGAATAGGAAGCTCTGTTCCCTCGCGGAGATAATCCGAATCTCCGAATGAAACATAAAACGGAACGACGGTTATTTCGTTCTCAGCAATAAGCTCATCAGAAAGGTTGCAGGAGCTGTCAGTAATAATCTTATAATCCATATTTACCTCCGTTTCGGGTCATGTCAGACCGGCATTAAGTGATTTCTGAGTCATTTATAAGGTGAGTAATAAAAACCAAATAAAAAGTTATTAAAGAACTATAAACATAATAAACAAAACATTATATTGCAGATTGCTGCTCTGCAAAGAACGGTCGATAAGACTTTTACATGTAGTTTTGTTTACTACATCTATATTACCATAGGATATACCGGATTGCAACAGTTAATAGTATTATTTTTCCGTAAATATTATAAAAAATGCAACTTAGGTCCATTTTTTTACCACATACCAAAAATCGGTTTACAAACAGGACCGTAACTGGTAAGGTGTGTACAGAAGCAAACGACGGCGCAGGAAATTTGCAGAATGCTTAACGGCAGAAATGAGAATTGAGATGAAAATACGAATTGATATTGATGAAAGCATATCAGAGGAAGAAGTAATCATAAGATGCAGAACTCTGAGTGATGAAGTGGCACAGCTTCAGCGGATGCTTGCACAAACGGTAACCCGCGGCCAAAAGCTGGCGTTTTACCGGGGCGATACGGAGTTCTATCTGTCACCGGATTCGATATTGTTTTTTGAAACCGATGAGAACGGAATTGCGGCACATACGGGTGAGCATACATATCGTACGGATTACAAGCTTTATGAATTGGAAAAGCTGCTTCCGCCTAATTTTATGAGAATATCGAAGTCGGCAATTTTGAATGTAAACAGAATATATTCAATCAGCAGGAACATCGGAACCGCAGCAATGGTTCAGTTTCACGGGACACATAAGCAGGTGTATGTATCCCGAATGTATTACAAGGTATTAAAAGAAAGAATAGAAGAAAAGAGGTTAAGTTTATGAAAACAGCAAACAAAATTTTTTGGGGAGTGTTCTTTGTCCTCGCAGCAGTATTCGTAGTTGTAAGCAAGCTTGGTTTTATGGAAGAAATCGGAGTGTTTTCGATTTTATGTGCAGTATTCCTTGTTGCAATAATTGTGAAGAGCACGATTAAGCTTCATTTCTCGGGAATCTTCTTTCCCCTGGCATTCCTGGCTATTATCTTTGATGAACAGCTGGCAATAGAGCAATTAACACCCTGGACGGTTCTTTTAGCAGCATTGCTCCTTACAATAGGCTGTTCAACACTTTTCGGCAAAAGAAGATGGAGAAGATACATTCACAGGGGCAATAATTATGATGTAAAGGGAGATGAGGTCTGGAATAATGACGGCAGTGTTGTACACTGTGAGAAGTCCTTTGGAGACAGTATTAATTATGTAAATGCAGATAATTTTGAGCGTGCGGACGTTGAAATCTCATTCGGAGCAATGAAGCTGTATTTTGACAATGCCGTAATCCAGAAGGAAAGAGCATATATCGATGTTGATGTAAACTTCGGCAGCCTGGAGCTCTATATTCCTAAGGAGTGGAAGGTTGAAATAAACTGTGATTCTTCATTCGGATCGGTTAATGAGAAGAATGCATCAAGATCAACCGGAACACCGGAAGTTATTATCAGCGGTGATGTTTCGTTTGGTTCATTAGCAATAATATATGTATAATATGTACCCCCTTTTGTCAGACAAAAATAAAGTCTGACGAAAGGGGGTAATTTTATGCCCTATAGCCTTGACACGGTGCACACCGCGGCTTCAGGTTTCACATTCCGTCTGCTCCTTCAACTGGCGCAGGAGGTATTTATAGCGCTTCTGGACGGCATTGACCTCATATATATAGGAATCAATGAGGTCCGGATCAAGAACGTTTTCAAAATTCGAGTATGCAACCTCCATTGCGGTTTTTGCAGCAGCTATTTCTTTCAGGAGGGGGTTGGGCTTATGGATTTTTCTTCTCTTTAACAGGGACATCGGTTCTCCTTTCCAAGAATTTATCTATAGAAAGTATAAGTTGATTGCAGGTGAAATATACATGTATTGGCAATATTATTTTTGAAAGGACATACATTATGAAAACGGGGAAAAAGGGAGGCCTGTATAGGGTAATAGTACGGATAATTATTTCAATAATTGCGGTCTATGTCGTTGATATCATTATATACAGAACTGCAGGACAGGGCTTTGTGGGTGTAAATCCGCTGACAGTGGGGATTACGGCGGCACTCGGACTTCCGGGAATGGTCATTTTATATGTGATTGGTCTGCTGAGTTTCTACCTATAAAAATAAACAAAAAGCAAAATAGATATTTGTGAATAATTCTTTAATACATAGAGTGATACAAATTTGCTCAAAAAATATTCAACAAATAATTTGGATATTTTTGTATAAGGATACGAAAAAATTTTTCAGTGGCAATTTGTATTGACAAGAGAAGAAAAAAAGGGGTAATATTTGCTCACATCAATTCAGACAGTCTGAACATCATTTTTTCTGAACATCATTTTTTACCGGTAATCACAAACAACAATCAGCATTAATGTAAAGGGGAATATTAATGGAAAGAACACTTGCTATTTTGGCAAACGAGCGGGAGTATGCGCAAGAGCTGGCAGAGTACCTTAATTCCAGAGACGAATTCATTTTCAGGGCACTTGCTTTTTCGGATTGTGAAGCAGTAAAGGAATATGAGAAAAGCAACAGCCTGGACATGCTGCTGTGTGATGAGGAAATCGCTTTGACCGGAGGCTCGGAGTATCAGACGGATAATATCTGTATTTTGTCGGAGTACAGCTTTGTCAGGGAGGATTCAAGATATCCGGGGATTTTTAAGTATCAGTCTTCGGAGCAGATTATGAGTGAAATAATACAGCTTTACGGACACCGGATTAAGCATAAGGCAGCCGAGGCGCTACAGGATAATGTCAGACAAAGGCTTATATGCGTGTGCTCACCGGTCGGAGGCTGCTATAAGTCAACCTATGCACTGGCATTGGCAGAGTATTATGCCAGACGGGGAAAGACTCTGTTCTTCAGCTTTGATCCGTTTTTCTCCTTCCCCGGGGAAATGAAATGTCCGCAGGACAAAAACCTTACGGATGTTATTTACTATCTGGAGCAGTCGGGAAGAGAGATTAGTCTGTTTATCCAAAAGGTTATTCGCAGAATGGGGAATCTTGATTACATAAGCGGGGTATCGCACTGGTTTGATATATGCGATATGAAGCCTGTACATATGAGGCGTCTGATAGAGGCATTTTGTCAGAATGATTATTATGAGAATATAGTTATTGACCTCGGTATTATAGGCGCTGCGGGGATGGAGATTCTTATGGCATGTACTGACATCTATGCTCCGATCGGAAAGGATATCAGGTCTGAGCAGAAGCTTGAAGAATGGAAAAAGCAGCTGAGCTTCTGCGGTCAGGGGAACATTCTTGATAAGATAACCCGTATCAGCCTGCCGTATGATGAGGAGCTTAATTCCTCGGAATATGATTTTGATTTTCTGCTTAAGGGCAAGCTTGGACGATATATTGAGGAAACGGAGGGAAGCAGATATTCTAAGTGGGGAGGAGCGAAGGCGGCTGTGTAATAAGGTGGTTGAAGCAGTCGATTTATCGAATGAACCTGATGACGATGAACTGCGCGAGGTTATAAGTGAGATTGTAGCGGAGTTTTCGCATACGCAATATCTGTCCCTTGAGGATAAGGTATCGCTCGGCAGATATATCTACAGTTCGGTCAGGGGACTTGACATCCTGCAGGAGCTTGTTGAAGACCAGAGTGTAACGGAAATCATGGTCAACGGATACAGGGATATATTTATCGAACGTGAGGGCAGGCTCAGCAGAGTCAGTGAGGCCTTTGACTCTAAAGAAAAACTGGAGGATATAATTCAGAAAATTGCTGCCGGCTCAAACCGGGCGATTAATGAAGCGAATCCGATAGTCGATGCAAGACTGTCTGACGGTTCAAGAGTTAATATGATTTTACCGCCGGTTGCGGTGAACGGACCGGTGATTACAATTCGTAAATTTCCTGCAGAAGCGATTACTATGGAAAAGCTCATTGAATGGGGCTCGGTTTCGCAGGAAGCGGCAAATCTTTTGCAAAATCTGGTTATCAGTGGTTACAACATCTTTATTTCGGGCGGAACGGGAACCGGAAAGACTACCTTTCTAAACGCCCTGTCAAACTATATTCCGGCATCAGAGCGAATTATTACAATAGAGGACTCGGCGGAGCTGCAGCTGAAAAGCATAGAGAATCTTGTGAGTCTTGAGGTACGTAATGCAAATGTTGAAGGAAAAAACGAAATAACGATACGCGATCTGATAAAGACATCATTGCGTATGCGGCCGAGCAGAATAATTGTCGGAGAGGTCAGGGATGCCGCCTGCATTGATATGCTGCAGGCTATGAATACCGGACATAACGGAATGAGTACCGGTCATGCCAATTCTCCTACGGACATGCTGTCGCGCCTTGAAACAATGGTGTTACTCGGAGGAGCGGAAATTCCGCTTATGGCTGTCAGGCGCCAGATTGCATCTGCAATTGACATAATAATTCATCTGGGGCGCTTTAGGGATAGAAGCCGCAGGGTAGTTGAAATAACGGAAGTTTGTGGATTTGAGGGGAATGAGGTTTTGCTTAATCCGCTGTTCCGATTTGAAGAAAGAGGGGAGGAGGATGGTAAAGTTATCGGAGCTCTTACGGCGACGGGAAACCGGATTATCAGAAGGCAGAAGCTTGCCGGTGCGGGATTATAGTAAATATGTGCAAAGTCGCTGCGAGTCGGCGAGAAGTATAATAACCGCGATTGGTATAATCTGCTTTGCGGCAGCGGTATGTTACGGGAGTATACTGTTTGTGCCCTTACTGCTGCCGTATGTCCCAATCTATATAAGGAGAAGGAACAGAAAGCTGGCAGAGCGGCAAAGGTGGACCTTGAATCTGCAGTTTTGTGAGGGGATAAACTGTATCAGTGCAGCACTTGAGGCAGGGTATTCAATAGAGAGTGCGATAGCGGAGGCACAGAAGGATCTCAGACTGACGTACGATGAGGATTCGGATATTATCAGAGAGTTTAAGCTGATTACTGTTCTGCTGCGTAACGGCCATTCTGTAGAGGAAGCGTTTTCGTCTCTGGCGGAGCGAAGCGGAATAGAAGATATTATGAGCTTTGCGGATGTTTTTGCTACAGCAAAAAGAACAGGGGGTGACATTATCAGCATTATCAGAGCCTGTACGGACATGATTCGTACCCGTGTGGAGCTGAAGCGGGAGCTTAGGACTGCAATTGCTTCAAAAAAGTATGAAGCGGACATTATGAAGATAATTCCGTCCGGAATACTGATATATTTGCGACTGTTTTCACCTGATATGGTGGCACCGCTTTACGAGACGCTGCCCGGCTTTGCATTTATGAGTGCGCTGCTGGTTATATATGTTCTGCTGTGCCGATTGTCTGACAGGATTGTAAGTATTGAGCTGTAAGGCGGCTTCTGTGCTGCGCTCCGGAATGGAGGTTAGCGTGAAAACAAATAGCTATTGCGTATTCCTCGCGACAGGTCGCTCAGAGCTGGGGATTAGTGTGAAAAATCATATACTATGATTTTTCACACGGCTATTTGTTCCTGAGCGAAAACAAATAGCCATTGCTATATTCCTCGCGATAAGTCGCTCAGAAATGGGGATTAGTATGAAAAATAAGGAACGCATAA
>JAZNKQ010000122.1:0-4034 GCA_045578645.1 Lachnospiraceae bacterium | reverse complement strand
CCATCCCCTTATAGAAATCAAGCATAAATGTCCTTTCCGCGGTCTGCACCGCATCTATCTATAGCTTTCTGTTCGTAGATGCCCTGAACAGAATCTCATAATCGAGCATAGTAACTCTGTTATATTCATTTCCCTGTAAATAATTAATCAATTGCTTTCCTATTGTATTTCCTGTTTTTCTCGCAGAAATATTAATTGCCGTAACTGCCGAAGAAAAGCAGTCAAGCGTAACACTGTTGTATAGGGACACTATCGAAATATCCTTCGGAATCCTGTATCCCTCAGCCTGCAGCTTTGACATCAGCTTTGTACAGATTACGTCATCACCGCAGATTACACATTCAACCTTGTTGTATATTATATTATCAATAACACTGTCAATCAGATCAGTGTTTTCAAAATTCGGGCAGAACACCTGGTTTTCAACCGATAAGCCTCTGTTTTTAAGCGCATCAAAGATACCCTCACATCTGCTTTGGTTTACAACATAGCTCATGCTTCCGACAACTATCGCAAACTTACGATATCCGCTTCCTATCAAAATATCCGTAAGATTCTCCGATGCCCTTACAATATCCGTATCAACCTGAATTACATCTTCATACTTACAAAGTCCCGTAAGACCCGTCGGAAACTTTATTTCGGTCAGATACTTAAGTATCATATCTCCTTCGACGCCTCTCATGAGTATTGCACCGTCTATACGGTTATTCTCAACAAGGCTTCTGATTCCCGAAATATCGTTTACTGTTCCCGTTGTTATCTGCACATGATAATTCATCATGGATGCGGATTCACATATTCCCAAAAGACATTCCTGAAAGAAGGGAATACTTACACAATATGCATCAGCCGGAATTACCACACCGATGCAATTGGTTCTCTCCGCAGGCTTTCCCGTAAGCTCGGAGGTCTGCGTTTCCTTTACATATTCCATTATCTTATCTCTGGTCTCTTTGCCGATTCTTCCTTTGCCCGACAATGCCCGCGAAACGGTACTTTTCGATACTCCGAGCTCTCTTGCTATATCATCATATGTCATAAGTATATTCCTCCGGTATTATCAGTTATGAAGAAAGCGGCTGCCGGGGATTGCCCAGCAGCCGTCTGATATTACTTACCCTGCTTAGCAGCTACATATTCTGCTGCCTGACGGTTCAATTCATCAATGATATCACGAATGCCCGCAGTTTCAAGAGCAGCCTTGAATTCCTCTATGGTTGCATCAACATCTTCAACAAGACCGTTTACAAGCGGATTGTAGTATGTGCTGATATTTGCTTCAACAGCAGCAACCTGTGTGGTTACATTTGCATTATCAAAGTTAAAGCCATCGTATAAATGCTCTTTCTTAACATTTGCATTCCATCCGGCAAGAATTTCATCATGTGTATCATCAAGTGCAGTTCTGTTCTCGATGTATTCCTTTCTCTGAATGGTGGTATTGCTCCAGCCCCAGTTACAGTTAGAGCTTACACCGAAATTAGACTCATCGATAACCTTATACTGATCATCGCCTACTGCTGCCCAGTGCTTTCCTTCGATACCAAGCATAGCAAGGTCATAAACTGCAGGATTTGTATAGAACTCGTTAAGTACCATCATGGCTCTTTCCTGGTTCTTACTGCTTACGTTAATTGCAACACCGTTGTTTATATATGAGTTAACCTGCTTAGCAAGTCCTGCATTTGTATCAACGAGAGTTACATTCCATGCAGGATTCTCTGCATTTGCCTGTGCTGCATATGTCTTACAGGTTCCGAGGTTCCATGCCATTGTAGCTGTTCTTCCGGTAAGAAGACCTGTCTGTCTCTCATCAGTTGAATTGAGAACGTCGGGTGACCAGCAGCCTGCGTCTGCCATTTCCTTAACCTGCTTGCAGTAATCAGCGAAGCCGTCCCAGTCAAGGATATAGTAGAAGTTAAGGTCTGAAGGATCCTGTGTATTGTAGAGAATAAGCTCGCCGCCCTTAGGTGCTCCGCCTGTTGTCTTCATGCCATAGCTCTGGAAGTACTGGTACCAGGGACCACCCTGACTTGCATAGATTCCGTCATTAGCACATGCCATATAGAAGCTCTTAAGCTCATCCCATGTTGTAATCTTGCTGATATTGTACTTCTCCATTAAGTCGCCGCGCACTGCAAGAACATCTGCACCGAACTCGTTCTGGTAGTTGGGAACCATATAGATCTTGCCGTCGATTTTTGCCTGATCCCATGCCATCTCAGGAACAACATTCCAGATGTCGGGTGCATAGGTCTTAATAAAGTCTTCCGTAAGCTCCATAAATCCGCCGAGAGCAACAGTCTGCTCATAATGACCCCAGCTTGATGCAGTGAAGATCAAATCGAAGTCTTCCTGTGAAGAGAACAGAAGTGAATACTTTGTATCATGCTCACCCCATGAAAGGAATTCAACGCTTATTGTACAATTAAGCTTTTCCTTTAAAATCTCATTAATCTTTCCGTAAACCTCATCAAAATCAGGTGTTCTGTCACCTAAAAGATACATCTTAAGCTCAACATATTCTAATTCGTCAGAGCTGCTTTCGCCTGAAGCTGTGTTTGAGCCTGCGTTTGAATCTGTTGATGTCTGACTGCTGCTTGTACCTGAGTTGCTGCTTCCCTGCTTGTCATCAGTTTCTTCCTTACCGCAGCCGATTACAAGGCTTGCGCACATTGCCATAACAAGTAACAATGCAAGAACTTTTCTCATCTTTTTCATAATATCCTCCTTAAATTCTATACTTATTATCCCTTTACCGCTCCGATTGTAATACCCTGAACGAAGTATTTCTGAACAATCGGGTAGGCGAAGATAATAGGTCCGGTAACAACGATTGTCAGTGCCATTTTAAGAGTCTGTGTCGGCAGTGACATCGAGCTCACAATACTTCCGCTGATAGCATTGTTAGCAATCATCTTCTTATACGCTTCTATATTGTTTACCTTCTTATAAAGGAAATACTGAAGCGGATATTTCTCTTCGGAATTGATATAAAGCATCGCATTATACCAGTCATTCCAGTAAGCCAGTGCTATGAACAGACCAACCGTAGCAAGCGCAGGCTTAATCAGCGGTAACACTATTCTTACAAGTGTCTTGAACTCTCCGCAGCCGTCAATCTTTGCCGCGTCAATGAGAGATTCGGGTATTGCCATTATATAGCTCTTCATAATCAGAAGATTATATACACTGAACAGCATCGGAACAAGCAGCGCCAGATAGCTGTCCTTTAACCCCAGAGTTGATGTAATCAGGATGAAATACGGTACAAGTCCACCCGAAAAAAGTGTGGTGAAGTAAAAGAAAAACGAAAACTTGTTACGCCATTCAAAATCCCTTCTTGATAAAACATATGCAGTCATGGTCTGCAGCCCGAGTCCGAGAAGCGTACCGCATAATGTCAATGTTATTGTTGTTGCATAGGCACGTATTACGACTATAGGATCCTCAAAAACCGTCTTATATGCCTCAAGACTGAAATCCTGTATCAAAACACTAAAGCCGTTCTGTGTTATGGCAGTCTCGGAAGATAACGAACCCGATACTATCATGACAAAGGGCACAAGACACAGCAACGCTATCAGCCCGCAAAAACCGTAAGCAATAATATTCAGAATCAATACATCTTTTCCGCGCTTAATTTTATTCCGGGGCTTTACTTCCATAGTCATCGTCTTCATGTCAACCTCCGTTTGAAATTAATACTAGAATAATGAATAGTCTTTATCGTATCTGCGTACCAGCCAGTTGACCAGAATAATTGTTATAAAGCAGAGTACCGACTGATATACACCTATGGCCGAAGCCATACCGAAATTGTTACTGCTGATTAATGCTCTGGTTGTCAGTGTATCAATAACATCCGTGTAGTTGTACAGCAGACCGTTGTTTCCTACCAGGTTGTAGAACATATCAAAGTTACCCTTGAAGATACCGCCGATGGAAAGCAGGAACAGGATAATCGTTGTGGGCATAATCATCGGAATGGTTACCTTGAAAATTCTCTGGAACACATTCGCACCGTCGAT
>JAZNKQ010000121.1:0-19112 GCA_045578645.1 Lachnospiraceae bacterium | reverse complement strand
ATTTTCTTCCACATTTACTCTCGTTTTTTACCATCGCTTTCTTATCACTTGCTTTTACGACATACAAAAAGAAAAACTCATGCCCTTCCATCTCTGAAAAACACATGAGTTTCTACACCATTTTCATCCCGATATTTGACGTCTCCGTCCCCAAATCAGCTACAATCTACTACACCATTTACTACACGATTTCGGTGTGAAATTACACCAATTTGCGATAAATTGCGACACATCTGTCTTTTTAGAAAAAATCCGCAATCCATTGAAAACACTGTATTCCTCAGCATTTCAGGAAGTCCGGAAATCATGCAAGCATAAATTCAATAAATTCCTGCTTTTTATGCCCGGGGATCCTTTGCGAAGCACGGCAGCTCTGCGCAGGGCTGCTTATATGCGTAATTCTCCGCGATTCCTTCAACCTTATCGTACCAGTTCCCGGTTACTTCATTTACGGTATACAGTCCGCCGTTTCTCTCTTCCATCTCAAACAGAAGAATCCTTTTCGCCTCGTGGCGATTAGGGCAATGAAGTGCCATCATAAGCTGCCCGCCAAAGGTCTTAAACAGCATTGAATGTGCGCCGTTCATTGCATACAGCACTCTCTTGTCCTGAATCCAGGGACCGCGGATGTCGCCGCTTACTGATTTTGCAAATCCGGTGGTATAATTTCCTCTCTCGGAAAAGCTTGACCAGAGCATAATAAGCTCTCCGTTCTGCAAACGGTGGAGGAACGGTCCGTCAGTTACCCAGCCTCCGCCCTTCCCGGCAACAAGCTCCTGCGAGGTCCACGGGGCATCACTGCCTCTGAAAAGTATAATCGGTTCACCGATTGCCTCACTTAGGTCATCACTCAGCGGAACCGCACAAATCTGTCCGTCGTTTACCTGAAGCCATTCATGGCAGAATACCATCCAGGGCTTTCCCTTTAAATCAATATATAAGGTTCCGTCAAGACAATGCCAGCCCTCCGGCGTAACCGGCTCCTGTCTTATCGGTCTGAACGGTCCCTTAGGCGAATCTCCTACAAGACACTGGCATCTTCGGTATGTCCCCTTTGCCCTGAAGGATGAAATCAGATAATATTTCCCATTCAGGAAATGCATTTCCGGTGCCCAATAATCCATATCAGCCCAGAAATCACCTTTTCTGAAGCAGACCGCGGGCTTTGACCAGTTAATCAGATCCTCACTCTCAAGCACATAAAAACCCGCTTCTCCCATATCAAGCTCGGGAAAACGCTTCTTATCAACAAACTGGACATATGTATAGTACTTCTTTGTCTTATCATCCGCATATATAAAAGGATCGCTGATATGTACATCCTTAATATGATACGGATACTTTCCCGATGTATCTGTGTTAATTATACAGCTCATAGCTTCACCCCTTCACACATTGCATTCATTTAAACCAAACTTAATCAGCAGCACAGAATCATTTTCCGCAGTACCACTTCTTAACAATATCTTCAGCCTTTTTCAAATGAATTCCGAATCCGTTATCTACGGTAGCTTCTTCACGTGATTCATAAATGAAGGTATTCCAGTCCCACCAGAACGCACCCGAAAACCACTCCTTATCCGCAAATGCGGCAAGACAGGAATCATAAAAGGCAGCCTGCTCATCCTCATCATGCGGAAGCTCCTTATGCATAAAATCCCACGGCATGGAAGCGCAGCCCTTTGCACTCCTGCATCCGATTTCCATAAAGACAACTTTCTTCTGCCATCTCTCATAAAGCTTTTGCATTCCTTTACCGACACAATGCCATGCCCTCTGCATCTCCTCAGAAGCAGCTTCTTTGCCGGAGGTTACCGGAAAATATGCGCTCGTTCCGACATAATCGACCGCATCAAACCATTTAACATCATCCTCATGCCCGTGATTAGTGTTATACACCAGCTCTCCGGAATATATTGCGCGTATTTCTTCTATCAGCTTTCGCCAATGTGCTTCCTTTCTTTCCGTTCCGCACATCTCACAGCCCAGACACAGCATTTCGCAGCCGGATTCTCCGGCAAGCCTTGCATAATACTTCATAAAGCTGCCGTACGAGGAAAACCATTTGTCCCAGTAGATATCCCTTCCGGCATAATCGGAATCGGCAAAATTAATATATGCCCGCCATACACCGTCTCTGCAATTTACCATCGGCTTCAGACACACTTTTATACCATTCTCGTGTGCCCTCTTAATAACTCCGAGCAAATCCCTGTCCGAAGCGGTCCTTTCAAAATCAAACTCTATATTGAAGCTGTGCGCCGTTTCCTGATAGCAGACAACGGGAAGACAAATCCAGTTAACACCCGTTTCAAATAAAAGCTCCTGCGAACGCGCAGCTCTTTTTGAACTCATTTCACCGCTCTTTGCATCAAAGCCGTATGTAAATCCTTTTATATCCATATCCACCTCATATTAATGAAAATTAGCCGACACCGTTAGCTTTGGCTGTTATGGAAATCATATCATTACATCAGACATACCACAAGCGGAATTTGATGTTTTTCAGGACATGATATTTTGCGACATTTTAACACCTGTCGACAGCAAGATACTACATTGTAATCGAATCTTCCGCACTATATACTGGTCTTAAGTCATACAGACTCAATTCATCTTCTTCAAGGAGGTATTTTATGGGAAACTATAGGAATTTTGATCTGGTAACTTATTTTATAGCATCAGGAGTTGAACAGGCGACCGAAGAAAAGCTTCAGCAGGAAATTGACTTTTTCAGCCGCTATATGAGGCTTGACAAGGTATATGTCGAGCCCTTCAGAGATGGAGTTTTTGCCTCGGAGGAACAGCTTCGCTTATGCAAGACGGTTTTCGAGCGTAACGGCATCCGCACCGAAGGCGGTATCACCACCTCCCTGCCCGATATTGACGGACAGCCTAAAAAGCAGCGTCTCCTTAACGTGCTTTGCTATAACGATGACGCCATGATGTCAGCCTTATCACGCGCCTGCGCTCTTAACGCCAAGGTATTCGACGCATTTATTATCGATGACTTCTACTTCACAAATTGTACCTGTAAAACCTGCCGTACCGAAAAAGAGAACTATAACAGGGAGCACGGCATAACCGACGGCAGCTGGCAGGCTTATCGCACCCATAAAATGTATGAGGCCTCCCTCAAATATGTAATAGGACCTGCAAAGGCAGTCAATCCCGAATGCAAAATCACAATAAAATATCCCAACTGGATGGAGTCTTATCAGGAAACAGGCTACAATCCGGCAACCCAGAAGGATATTTTTGAGTATATATATACCGGTACCGAAACACGTGATCCTTTTAATACCGACCAGCATCTTCCGAGATATCTTTCCTTCTCGCTTATGCGCTACATGGAGGACATGGCTCCCGGCAGAAACGGTGGCGGATGGTTCGATCCTTTCGACTGCAGAATGCTTGACTATTATCTTGAACAGGCATATCTTACGGCCTTCTCAAAGCCGCGTGAAATGATGCTTTTCTGCTTCCAGGCACTTTTAGACGCAATAAATGTGCCGGCACTCGGCTTCATGCTGGATAAGCTTGATGATTTGCTGGACAAGCTCGGAGAACCGGTCGGAATTCCCTGCTACATACCTAATGCCTCTCAGGGTGAGGATAATGTTCAGGATTTTCTCGGCATGCACGGCTTCCCGATTGTTACCACGCCGCATTTTAAGGAAGCTTCACCTGTCATGCTGCTTACCGAATCCTCCGCTTTCGATACTGATATTGTGACAAAGCTTGAGAAATACATAGCTTCAGGCAACAAGGCAATTGTGACAAGCGGTTTTGTAAAGGCCACCCTCGACAAAGGCCTTATGAACCTGACCTCACTGCGTGACAGAAACCGTAAGGCGACAATAGACGAATTCGCCGCCGAGCCGTCAAGACAGTATATCTGGAACCGCGATTTCAGTAAAAAGCCTGTCACCATCCCGGTTCTCGAATACAGAAATAACGCAACCTGGGGTGCATTATGCAAGGGTCTTGCTGAGGAAGAATCCTATACTCTTCTTTCACTCGATACCTATGGCGACGGTCAGATGTATACACTGGTTGTACCCGAGTCATTCTCGGATATCAAATATTATCCGAACATTATACTTGACCGTATGCGCAGGGAATTTGCAGTTAACGGAGTATATCTGAGCGGCGACCCTATGACAAGTATTTTCATGTATGACAATGACAGCTTTGTTATATATCCTTATGTGGATGCCAATACCAGAGACAGCGACGTACTCGTACATGTAAAAAATGCAAAGACACTCACATCACTTAAGAGCAACGAAGAAATCAGCCCGCTCTATACAGAAAACGACGAAGCCGTTTTCCGCATCAGGGCACGTGTCGGTAAATTCGAAGGCTATAAGATAAACAGATAATAAAGGGCAATATAAAACAGCGGGGAATAGCAATTACTATTCCTCGCTGCTTTCGCCTGTAGCATAATCAATTACAACACCCGGCTGAACATTGTAGCAATATACATTAAAATAAATGCCGTCACCGTTATCCTCAACCGACTGTGCCTCTATCTGTACCCCCGAGGCCACGAGATTATCCCCCTCAAAAACAGGAGTAACGCGGTAGATAACGTGATTTTCGGTTTCATGTACGTAGTCAGCCACCATATTCTCAAACGGAAGCATTCCGTCAACGTTCATATATCTGGTTCCCGTAATCAGATTCTGCTTGTTGGCATTTTCGCCTGACAGCTGATAACCGATTAAATGGCAGCGGTTATACAGGTATTTGCCGTCAACAAAATCATATTTTACCGTCTGCCAGCCTGTCGGCTTTACCTTTCCGATATTACCGCGCTCCTCCGTAGGCATCAGGTCGGTTCCGATGCATGCCATTACGGTTCCGCAGCGGCCGAGCGAATCAAGCTCCGCATAATACTCATATGACTCTGTCACAAGCTCCTCTTCCGTAAACTGCGGAGTATTGTTATTCAGTGCCACATACGGCTTTCCCGCATATGCCGGTATGCTGTCGGCGTTTATTGCCTGAATTGGCGGTTCTACACTTGAAGAATCAAGGCTTTCCATGATATCCTCATATAAATCCACCGCTTCATCAATCTCGTCAGAAATTGCTGAAAGCGTTGTTTTTACTGCATTTGCTTCCTTGCAGCCCGCCAAAAACAAACAAATTAAAGCCAGATATAATATTAATTTGATTTTCTTCATTTCATTCCCCATTCCGAAGCTTAGCGCAGGAATCCGCACTAAAATCCATTCCTTTTTACGGTTACTCCCAAACCTCAACCGTTATCCTCTCATGAGAGCTGCCCTCAAGCTCATACCGTGAGGTCAGACACTTTCCCAAATCAGCCGGACATACATCAAGGCAGAAATCTGCCGGGTATACTTTATTCCACTTAAACAAAATAAATTTCCCGATTTTGTCCTTATATTCCGACAATGCCGTATTTTCCACAAAGCAAACGTCATCTTCTCCGGCATTCTCGAGAAAGCGTTCATCCACTCTAACGGCCGTATCATCACAGTCAGAAAACAGCTTTGCCGAGTATTCGTTCATATAAAGCCCGGAGCCGCTGCCGAAGGTCAGCAGATGCTCGCACAATACACGGTCACGGCTCTGTCTCCTGTTATTAAACATCATGCCGAAATTGTCATCCACGGCAACACAAACCACCATGTCAGAGACCTCCATATTCTATTGATTTTCCGCCAAATTCAGCGTCTGCGCAGTATTATTAATTTTAGATTTAAATATGTCACATTTTGTCGAAATACTACACCTTATTTCATACTTATCTGATTTCATACATATCAGATTCCGCACATATCTGATCCCGCACATATCTGATTTCATACATATCAGATTCCGTATACCACAATTCCCAGAATTCCCGCCACTACAATAAGCAGTATCGGCGAAATTTTCTTCTTAAATACCGGCTTTGAAATCAGCATAATTCCCGCAAGCAGTACCGCCAGAATAAGTGACCTCGGATTAATCGAAAATTCGCTGCCCGAAAGGAAACAGTCAGTAATAATCATATATGTTCCCGTAGCCAGAATAATACCCGCAACGCAGGGCTTCATTCCGCTTAAAGCCGCCTGAACGTATTTATTCTTGAGTACATTTTTCAGAACAACCATTATCAGAATAATGATAACAAATGCCGGAAGAATAACCGCTGCGGTAGCGAGTATGGCGCCGAGAATTCCGGCCTGACTGTAGCCGACATAGGTCGCCAGATTAACCATAATCGGACCGGGAGTACTTTCACTCACGGCAATCATATACGATAATGCTTCATCAGTCAGCCAGCCGTAAGAAAGTACTACCTCACGCATAAACGGAATGGCAGCGTAAGCGCCTCCGAAGGCAAACATACCTACCTTTAAAAAGCCGATAAGCAAATCAAGATATATCATTTCAGCTCACCGCCCTTCTTTTTTCCCGCATTTGCAACCGCAAAAAATATCACGCCTATCGCAGCAGCAATCAGCATAAGATAAATGGACGAGAAATTCCATGCAAAAAAGTCAATCATAAGCATCAAAAGGCATGCGCCAAACATTATAAGTACCGGTATCACCTTTTTCGGGAGCTTTTTCAGCATATTAACAGCTGCATTAATAATCAGAAGACCTACGGCGATCTTTATTCCCCTAAACGCATTTGCCACTAAGGTATATTCAAGGAAATGGTCTAAAAAAGCAGCTATGACACAGATAATAATAAGAGACGGCAATACTACACCGATAGTCGCAGATATTGCGCCAATTAATCCTGCCTGCCTGTAGCCTACAAACGTAGCACAGTTTATCGCAATAGGTCCCGGCGTTGACTCTGCAATAACAGTCACATCCATCATTTCCTCATGTGTAATCCATTTTTTCTTTCCGACACAAATATTTTCTATTATCGGAATCATTGCGTACCCTCCGCCAAAGGTAAACGCACCGATTTTAGCAAAGGTCAGAAAAATTTCCAAAATCTTATTCATTATAACTCTCCATTCCAAAGCACTTTTCACACTATTATAATGCAGTCACTCTCATTTTGTCTATTACATAAACGAATTCAGCCGGATATAATCTCTTATTATACCCGGCTGAACAATGTTTCATGGCTTACTTTTCTTTAGTTTCTTCCTTATACAGTGCCTCAACCTCATCACAGATTTCCTTCAGGCTGCAGGCGTTGCAATCCATCTTTACCTTTTTCAAAAGATGGTCAAGCGTTTTTGTGATGCCCTCCGTTCTTTCCGCAAGTGCACCAAGCTCAGCGTAAGGAAATTCATTAAGCGTAATGAAAATAAGCTTCACCGCCTCAACCTCAGGGTGCTTATGATACGCTTGTAGAAAGAGATTTCCCACCTTTTCGAAATCAAGACCCTCTGCCAGCGCGTCGCGTCCTATCCGCACAGCCTCACGTCTGTTCATTGCCGAAATGCGCATCATATAGCCCTTGGGATTCAAATGATACCGGGTATATTCAATACGCCTTATCGCCTGATACAGATCATTTGTATCCCCCTGCAGGTCTGTACGCACACGTATAAGCGCAATTCTCGCAAAGGGTGTGTCTGCCTTAAGCTGTGAAAGATCATTGCCGTACACAAGGATTTCATCCTCGTTTACGCATCCCGCGCTGTCAGTTAACATAACTGAGCTTACTGCCGGCAGAGTTCCCGCCCCAAGCTCATATGCCGTGTCGCTTTGGAAAATCATCTGGTTCTTTCCTTCATCCTCCCAGCTGCATTCCGCAACGGCCTTCTTCATTTTGCAGGCTTCAAACGGTTCAAGAAGCCGCCCAAGCCCCGCTATACATTCATCATATAATCTCATGACTACAGCTTACGCTCTCTCTTCTTTTTATCGTAAAGCTTCAAAAGCAGGGGCTGAACCGCTGCCATAAGCTTCATATCGAGATTAAAGAAATACACAATAAAGGTCAATACAAACAAGGAGACAAGGACAATTGCCAATATGATTAATATAGTTAAGAATACTCCCATTTCAACCTCACATTCCGAAACGTATTTATGCTCCTGCCATACCCTTCTGGCGCGCAAATTCTGCTGCTCCCAACGCACCCATCAGCTGAGGGTCAATAGGAAGGTCTATTACCTTAAGGTGTAAAACCTTTTCGATTGCCTCCTTAAGTCCGTCATTCTTCGCACAGCCTCCGGTAAGCGTTATCTTATCAACGGCACCGGCCTTCTTTGCCATAACAAAGCAGCGCTTTGCAACGGAAAGCTCAATACCTGCCGCAATTTCATCCATCGGCTTACCCTCGCCCACAAGAGAAATAACCTCACTTTCAGCGAATACCGTGCACTGTGCGGTAATGGGAATCACATTTTTAGCCTTCAGCGATAATCTTGAAAACTCTGCCAAATCCATTTCAAATGCCCTTGCCATAGCTTCAAAGAAGCGTCCGGTTCCGGCCGCACACTTATCATTCATGGCAAAGTTCAAAACCGTACCGTCCTTATCAACGGAAATACCTTTTACATCCTGTCCGCCGATATCAATTATTGCCTTAACGGACGGGTCTGCCACATGAACACCCATGGCATGACAGCTTATTTCCGATATATTTTCATCTGCAAACGGTACCTTGTTACGTCCGTATCCCGTGCCGACAAGATAAGTCAGAGCCTTTGCCGAATCAAGCCCGGGCACCTTATTCACCGCCTCCTTTAAGGCTTCCTCAGCGCTGAGCACAGAATTAATTCTGCTTCGAATTGTAACATCAGATACTAATTTTCCGGTTTCATCAATAATAACACATTTTGTATATGTACTTCCGGAATCACATCCTCCAAAATATTTCATTTCACACTATTCCCCTTTTCTGAGCGACTTGTCACGAGGAATATCGCAATAGCTGTTGGCTTTCGCCCGGGAGCAAACAGCCGTGCGAAAAATCATATTCATAGATGATTTTTCACACTATTCCCCTTCCTTTACTACCAGGATGCTGCATCATCAATTATTTCAAGCGATGCATCCAAAGGCTCCTCACGCATAACGGATCTCATATAGCGGTTTACATCGTCACGTATGCTCTGCCTTGAAATAACTCTGGGGTCCATAAGGTCATGGCTGACCCAGACAAGCTTAATTCCGTGCTCCCTCGCACGTTCCTCAAACATACCGTGCATTCCGTCAAGCGCCTTACAGCTTATATGCTCCCACAAAATAACCATATCTGCGTTATAATACTCGCAGAAGCGCCATAAATCGTCGAGAAGAACCTCATATCCTCCGTGAGTACGATTTCTCATTATCATTTCTTCATAAAGTCTTGCAAGATCATAAATTGCCTGCTCGGGATCATCCTCTGATATCTGATCAAAATAAACAAGACTAAGCATATCCACCAAAGGAAGAATGCCCCAGCAATTCTGCAGCCACGGAAGGAAATCTGTATAATACTGTGCCTGCACACCCCAGATAATCGCGCGGTGGCGGTACTCAGGTACAAGCATTTCCTTTCTGGCAAACGATTCCTGTGCAAGCTTCGTAATGCGCCTGTCAGCCTCAACAAATGCAGGAACACGTCCGGCAATCGCCATATATGTTGTCTCTGAATATAAGGCAAGGTTTGCACCTATAACCTGAGGATAGTCTGTACGTGACAGCTCCATCCAGCCCATGCGGTGCCGTGTCTCCTCGTTAAATCTCTTTGCATTTTCAAAATAGGCATTCCAGTCCCATTTTTCGCCCGTACAATCCTCAATAAACTTGATTGCATTACGGATTTCCTGAGCGGCATACTCCTGAACGCCGTCCTCGGTATGACGAAGCGGTGACGCAATCTGGAAGCAGGGAATACCCTCTGCTTCATATCTTCGCGCAAGAATTCCGTTACCCATCAGCGAGCCGTCACAGGTAGTATTACACTGTACCACACAGGCTCCGAAAATCGGTATATCATCATCAATTACCACGCCTGCCTCTGCAGCCGGCATCGGGCACACATCACCCGGCAGTCCCATTTCCTGCACGACATCCAGATAATGTGTCGCTGCATCTCCCCTCAAAAGAACAGCCACATACACTGCTGCCGTTTCCCAGCTTACACTCTTTAAATTCGGGAAACCGCACATAATGGCAAACATCTCATTCTCATCAAGAACAACTATTTTCTTCGAGAATTCCTTGTCATTTCCGCAATTGCGGTCAGCACGGAATGCATTTGTCAGCAGCAGCGCCACATCCTTTGCCACCAAATCATATTCCGCATGAGCAATCCTCAGATGATTGCCCCTCAGGCCGATTGTATGCTTATCAATCATCATCGGAACCGCAAGATAATTCACCATCCAGCGGTACCTGAAAAAGCCCTTGACATTTGAAGGCCGCATCATAAAGGTCAGCAGCATCCACATAATCTTCAGCCAGCATACATAATCATAAAGCGTATCCTTAAGTCCTCTCCATTCGCGGCGTTTACGCACCTTACCGTGACCGTAGAGCTTACCCAGCTTTTCGCTTCCGACAGTCTTTCCCATTACCTGACACCTCCCTGGATTTTCTTGATTTCAATACTTTCCACAAAGGCCTGTACACGGGTACGAATCTGTCCCGAATTTCCCACCGCATATGGTCTGTCAATCGAAAGTACGGGATAATTGTACTCCTCTCTCATGACATAGGTTCCTACCACTCTTTCATATGCCCACGGATCACAGAATTTCATCTGCTCGTAAATGATTCCGTCCGCCATATAATTCTTCGCAATTTCATTTACATACTGCCTGCGGCGGTTCATTTTATCCATATTCATATGACGCGGACACATGCATGCCATCATATAGTGACGGCAAATCTGCGTCAGTACATCCTCATTATCATTTAATTCAATTACCTCTCTGCCCGGCAGCGAGCCATAGCAGAAGCGGTCCCCTACAACTAGAGCGCCTGATTCCTCAATAAGCTTAACCATGTCGACATCATCGACCTCTGAACCGACCAAAACCACTCTTGCACGATACTTACTCTTTTTGTCCGGCTCACGTGTCTTAAGCTCCTCCAAAGTCTGCTCAAGCTTTTCAATCAGCATATCCTTGGGACAGACATATGTTGCCATACAGATTATATGGAATTCATACCCTGTAATTCTCGGATTTGCTTCTTTTCTGAAATCCCCTATTTCAGTAATCAGCCTGCAAACCTTATTATGATTCTCCACTGCCTTGCGCAGCGCTGTATCGGAAGTATCAACACCGAATTTCTCAGCTAACACATCCAGAATTTTCTTACGGCACTCCGATACATATAAATTCAGACCATTATCATCCGCCTTCATCGGTACCTCAAGATAGCGGTAGAAAAAGTCCTCCTTATCCATTGTTTTAAGCAGCTCCATATTCTCCACACAGCGGTTGATCATTGTACAACCGTCCGGAGCAATCAGGCAATCAAGGAAACGGTATCCGCCCTCAATAGCCCTTTCAAGAAGTGCTCTGGAATACTCGCAGAGGAAGCTGGTCAGATAGTAGGTTCCCATCTCTATAGAGCCCGTCCTCGGCGCGCGTAAGCGTACGGTAAATGTTCCCGGCAAATCAAGCAGAACCTCCGGAATCTGATAGCATACACTCCCCACACATTTGCGCCCCTCCGCCTGAGCCTGCCGCACCAAATCATTGTCGGCATCCTCAAGAAGGCGCTCAAAATAATACAAATGCGTCAAATCCTTCATATATTTACCCCATGCTAAATAATACTCAATTTTCTTAATGCGGTTTCAACACCTTTTAATACCGTTACTCCCTCGGGAAGACAGAATACACTGTTTCCCTGCATATCACTAAGCGTCATCTGTCTGTCATCCGGAATACAGGTCAGAACGGAAAGCTTATCCGTCTGAAGATGCTCTGCTAAAGACACATCGGGCATACGGTTTACAATCAGTCCGGCCTTCTCAAACATCACAAGCTCACCGGCAACCTTATGTATGGTCTTTGCCACCTCAATTCCCTTCCGGCTGGCATCCGATACCAGAATAAGATGTGTTACCTTTTCCATAACACGTCTGTTGACCTGCTCGATTCCGGCCTCTCCGTCAATAATCACATAATCATAATGATCCGCAATTCTGCTTATCATTTCCTTTAAGTAAGAATTGACCTTGCAGTAGCAGCCGGCTGATTCGGGACGCCCTATGGCCAGAAAGGATACGTTCTCGATTTCAACAAGTGCATCAAACATCCTGTATTTTGCCTCCCCGAGCATCTCGATGGCAGCCTCATACTCGCCATCCTCCACCGTTTCCACAAAATCCCTTCGAATGTCATCTACAGTTGCCGCAACCTCAACTCCGAGTGCCGTTGCCAGCCCCACTGCCGGGTCTGCATCAATCGCAAGTATTTTCTTATCCGGATACTTCTGTGCAAGAAGCCTTACGGTTAAAGCGGAGAGGGAGGTTTTTCCCACCCCTCCCTTTCCGACAAAGGTTATAATTTTTGTATCTTTTGTATTCATTACTACTCCACTTCTATTTCCTTGATATTAATCTCATTTCCCGTCACAAGGTAAGTGTTCTCGCTGCTGCAGTACGGGCAGATTCTGCCCTGAGGAACCGTATCATAATCCTGTCCGCAGTCCTCACAATGGGTTATCGCATGGATAATTTCCCATCTGAGCTCACAGCCGTCAAGAACGGGAATCTTTTTGCAATTCCAGTTCCAGACATCAACAAGGTATTCGGGGATAACCGTTGAAACCTCACCGATTTCCATGGTTACACTATGTACCCGCTCAGCCTTGTTTTCCTCCGCCACCTTCTCTACCCGATTTGCAATATGAAATACAATTCCTAATTCATGCATGATTTAGTCCTTTTTACCGATTTTCTTTACGGTAGTAACAACAGTCTGTCCGAGGCGCTTTCCTGCCATGGGAAGAATGCCCTTTATCTTATCCTCAGCCTTCATCATCTTTGAACATTCAGGATGATCTCGCTTAAGCTTTATTGCATCAAATTCACATTTGGTGGTACATACACCGCAGCCGATACATTTGTTGGGATCAACCCAGCTTGCACCGCAGCCGAGACAGCGTGCCGTTTCGATACGTACCTGCTCCTCCGTAAGTGTACCGTGAGCGTCCCTGAAGGAATGGCGGATATCTATTGTCTCATCCATACCGGCTTCCTGACGTCCTGCCGTATCATAGCTGTCGACAACTATATCATCCTTATCCAGCATAATGAAATCACGGCGGTTACGTCCGATAGTCATATCCGCACCCTCGTGAACATATCTGTGCAGTGACTCAGCGGCGCACTTACCGTCCTCGATTGCATCAATTGCAAATTTAGGTCCGTGATATACATCTCCGCCGACAAAAATATCAGGCTCTGCCGTCTGATAGGTCAGCTGATCCGCTACCGGATAATTTCCGCGCCAGAATTCAACCTTGGTTCCTTCCAGCAATTTGCCCCACTCAATACTCTGACCGATAGCAAAAACAATATAATCTGCCTTTAAGGTCATCGTCTCATTTTCATCATAAAGAGGTGAGAATTTATTTGTTTCAGGGTCAATGGTTCTTATACATTTCTTGAGAACAATACCCTTAACATGACCGTTTTCGTCCTTTAGAATCTCCTTCGGACCCCATGCATTTGCAATCTCGATGTTTTCTTCAATTGCATCTGCAATTTCCTGCTTAGACGCAGGCATTGTCTCCCTTGTCTCAAGACAGACCATGGAAACCTTTGAAGCACCGAACCTTGTTGCGGTTCTCGCACAGTCAATCGCAACATTTCCGCCGCCGACAACAACAACCTCACCCTCAAGCTTCTGCTCATGGTTTTCGGTAGCGCGACGAAGGAAATCAACTGCCAGCTCTGTACCCTCGGCATCCTCGCCCGGTACTCCGGGAAGTCTTCCGCCCTGACATCCGATTGCAATGTAGAAGGCCTCATAGCCCTGCTTACGCAGCTCATTTATGGTAATATCCTTACCAACTTCCACACCGCACTTTATTTCTACGCCAAGTTCACGAATAACATCTATTTCTGCCTCAATAATATCCTTCTCAAGCTTATATGAAGGGATTCCGTAAGTAAGCATTCCGCCCGGGCGGCTGCTCTTCTCAAATACAGTCGGCTTATAGCCCTTGGTTGCAAGATAATATGCAGCCGAAAGACCTGCCGGACCGGCACCGATAATAGCAATTTTCTGATCCCAGTGAGTCTTGCGGTTAGACGCAATAACAACCGGAGGAATATATCTCGTCTCTGCCTTTAAATCCTGCTCTGCAATAAATTTCTTTACTGCATCGATTGCTACAGCCTCATCAATGGTTCCTCTTGTGCAGGCATCCTCACAGCGCTTATTGCAAATTCGTCCGCATATTGCAGGGAACGGATTATCCTTCTTAATAAGGGCAAGCGCATCGCGATAGCGGCCCTGAGCTGCCATCTTCAAATAGCCCTGTACCGCAATATGAGCGGGACAGGCTGTCTTACACGGTGCAGTTCCCTTGTCATAGCAGTTCTTACGGTTATTATCACGATAATCGGGATCCCAGTGCTTCTTGCCCCATGCAATTGAGTTAGGAAGCTCCTGCTTCGGATACTTAACCTCTCCGTCCTTTGTGCAAAGCTTCTGACCGAGCTTTACTGCTCCCGCAGGGCAATACTCAACACACTTACCGCATGCCACACAGTTGTTTTTATCAACCTCTGCCGTATATGCACTGCGTGATAAATTAGGTGTATTAAACAGCTGGGAGGTTCTTAAAGCGTTACATATATTAACATTACAGTTACATATACCGAATATCTTGTTCTCACCGTCGATATTGGTTATCTGATGTACAAATCCGTTATCCTCTGCCACCTTGAGAATTCTCATTGCTTCCTCATAGGTGATATCGTGTCCCTTTCCGGTTTCACGGCAGTAGTCGGCAAAATCGCCTACTCCGATACACCAGCACTGCTCATCGTCAGCGCAGCCTTCACCCATGGCGGCACGGCTTGCACGACATGAACACTGTCCGACACCTATATGTCCCTCGTACTTCTTAAGCCAGTACGAAAGATGCTCTATATCCATAGTCTGATTTTCCATCTGTATTGCCTGCTCAACCGGAATAACATGCATTCCGACACCGCCGCCACCGGGAGGCAGAAGATGTGTCACACCTGCCAGCGGAATATATGTCATTCTCTCGAAGAAATAGGCAGCCTCGGGATGCTCGCGCAGACGCTTGTTGCCCTCAGGTCCCTCCTCCATATTGAACAGCTCGGCACTTCCCGGTACAAACATCGGAAGACAGTATCTTCTGTCTGTAGGTCCCGGAATTGCTCCGTTATGGTCATAGTTATTGCCGTAATCGTATTCAAGAAGACCGATATAGCTCATCTCATCAAGCAGCTTCTGGAAATGCTCCTTATCAGCCTCCTGTACCTTGCAGAGCTTCCAAAGCTCCTCTATTTTGTAATGATGGCGCAGCTTCATTTTCAGTGCGATATCCGCCATCTCATCAGACACCAGACTTGCCAGTCCCCAATACTCCGGGTCATCGGCATCAATGCCTGTAATTTTATGTACTACAACATCGGTAATTTTTTTGCCCAGCTTAATTATCTTCTTTCTGGGCGCCGCTTCCCCCTTGTGCGGCGGATTGAGTGCGCGTTTACGCCTTTCCTGATCAATCATGATTAACCTCCTTAATCGTATTCCCTACTTAGTTACTACCGTCCGGTGTTTATGTAATCAGCATATCATAAATCGATATTTTTTTATCTATACAAAACACAGGATTCGTTTCGTTTTGATACAATCCGACAAAATCGTCTGCTAAAAACAAAGAAGCAGTATAGTGATTGATTTCACTACACTGCTTCAGCTGTTCATTATACTGATTTTCGCTCCGGCTCCGAGGCTCTAAGAATCATGACCCGTATCCGGAATACTCCAGGTTCCTCTTAATTTCTCAGGCATTGCATTATAAAAAAGCTCTGCCATCTGCTCCGCTGCCAGCCTGTCGCTGTCGCGAAGCCAGTCTTCAATTGTCGCCACACATCCGTGACAGTAATGGGAAAGCATATAGTTCTCCTCCCGGCTAAGCTCATCAAGTCCGTATGCCTTCATATAGCACTGCCTGACAATATTAAAGGAGTACTCAAGCAGAAATCTCGAATGGGCATTTTGCCCTGAGGTTTTAAACGCCCTGCGATAATAATCCATCTCGCGCTCAATTTCCCAAAACATATAAAGAAGAAAATCATGCCAGTCCTTGCACGGCTGTCCTCCGATAATTCGCTTCGCAACGGCCATGGAATTATAATTCATGACATCATATTTGTCGCGAAAGTACCGGTAAAATGTCGCCTTCGACACACCCGAGCGGCTGATAATCTTCTCAACGGTCAGCTTATCAAAGGGGATTACCGCACTCAGCTCATTGAATGCCTCCCAAATCAGCTGCTTCACGTATTTTTTCTCCACACCCCGCTCCTTTTCTCCGATTATCGGCGAATCAACTCAGGCAATCCAGTCGGCAGTCTGCTGCTTTAACCAGTCTGCCCATTGATCAATACCCTCTCCCGTTCGCGCAGATATCAGAATAATTGTTGCCTTGGGGTTACGCTGTGCAATATATTTTTTGCATGCTTCCAGGTCAAAATCAAAATAAGGAAGAACATCCGTCTTATTAATAAGCACTACATCACATATAGAGAACATAAGCGGATATTTAAGAGGCTTGTCATGCCCCTCCGGTACGCTCAGAATCATCGCATTCTTTACTGCACCTGTATCAAACTCGGCAGGACAGACAAGATTGCCGACATTTTCCAAAATTACCAGATCAAGATCTTCGGTTTCAAGGCCCTCAAGTCCCTGCGCAGTCATATCCGCATCAAGATGACACATGCCGCCCGTATGAAGCTGAATTGCCTTCACGCCAAGCTCCGAAATAGTCTTTGCATCAACGTCAGAGTCAATATCCGCCTCCATTACGCCAATTCTTAAATCATTCTTTAACAATTCAATTGTCTTCGTCAGAGTCGTCGTTTTTCCCGCTCCCGGCGATGACATCAGATTTAAAAGAAACACCTTTTTCTCTTTTAATTCCTCGCGCAGCATATCTGCTCTTCTGTCATTATCTGCAAATACACTCTGTTTTATCTCCAGTACCTTAAACTCGCCCATATTGTCCTCCAATCCTTGATTTTGCTACACTAAATTATAGCCTACAACCGGATTTCAGTCAACATATGAGCACCGCCGCATTTTATGTTTAGAACATTGTCAGCTCAGGCTGTACATAATCTGCCGGGTCTGTTGTATAGGTCATGTCAATCATTTCCTTATCTTCAAGCTTCAGGGTAGTTACATAACTGTCGGCTGCCGACGAGGAGCCGAGGTTTGCAAAGCGTATGTCTCCGGCATAATAATACCGGTCACGCTCCCTGCTGCTGAAAAGCTGCACGGCATCCCCGTTTTCATCCAGAGTGTACAATGCAAATACAAGCTTACCGTAAAAATCATCAGCTGCCGCAGAGCCGATAAGCAACTCGCTTACGCCGTCGCCGTCAATATCATTAACCATATACCCGACACTTCCTGCGACATCACGTACCATGATGCTCATTCCGGCATCCGTAAGCTGCTGTCCGGTCCAATTTTCTTTAACCGCCGTCCGGTATTTGTCTATAATTGACCTGTATGCGCCGGCTGTATCCTCCTGCGCAACCTCTGCTTTTGGTTCATCGCCAGCCGCAAGCTCCTTTTTGGGCTCCTCCCACGCCACAGAGTCCGAATCATGCTCCGGCTCCTTCACAGACTCCGCTTTAGGCTCTGCCTCCCAAATAACATGCTCGCTCTCCCTGCTCTTTACTATTACCTCTGTAATTTTGCTCTCTACCGGAATGCTGATATCAAAATCTCCGTTACTGAATGCGCCAAACAATCCGCCAAATCTAAAGCCTACATAAAGCTTTCCGTTCTCCTCCTCAGAATGATATCCGATAAAGCCCTGCGGAAATGAACCGGGATAAAACCCGACCAGTCTTACCTGTCCGTCGGTCACCTCAACACTCTCAACCCCCGCACTCTCACATACGGCAAAGCCAAACAGCCTCCAGCCGAATCTGCCCGCAGCGAAAATAACCAGCACCAGTACAAATGCCGTAATCAATCCCTTAATAATATTCTTCCTTGCTTCCTTCTTCACTTCCATTTTCCATATACCGGAAAGTCCGGTACTCCTCCCAATTTCTTTTAATAAATAGCTGCTTACTGCTCCGTTTTCAGCTCCGGAACAACAGTCTGACGATTCAGCTGTCCCGACTTAACCAGCATGAGCATGGCAACAAAATCCTGACCAAGCAGCTCAACTGTCTGCTCCTTTGAAAAGCAGCACATACCGGTCGCACACAGGGCTCCGATTCCGAAGGTATGTATCCATACATGCTCAAACAGCTTCATTGCATCCTCTTTTGTCAGTCCGTAATCCCCTATGATAAACTCAATGCATTGCTGCCCTACAGGTCCCAGTCTTGCAAAAACATCGTCAAAGCTCCGGGCCTTGCTGTTCTCCGACATAAACAGAAGCTTATAGAGCTTTGGCTCCTCAATCGAAAACAAAACCATCTGCATACCGATTTTCTTTAACACCGGTGTGTAAAGCTCAGCCTTTTTTGCATAGCTTTCAAAACGCTTAAGCGCAGCGGCAAATACCTCCGTCTGCAGCTCCTCCATGGAGCCGAAGGCGGTAAAAACAGGACGCGCCGAAATCCCCAGCCGCGCGCCGAGCTCTCTTGAGGTTAATGCCTCCTGCCCTCTCTCGCTGACAAGCTCCAATGCAGCATTAATAACCTCTTCTCTTGTAAACTTTGCTTTTGGCGGCATATTCCCTCCGTTCCGCATCACCTGATGCACATCATCCGATTTACTATATAACAGCTTACTTAATTTGTCAAGACGCATTAAAGCGGCCTGTGATAGCACGAATCGCGTTCTTTTTTATTTTTTCCGCCCTCAACAGTTTACTTTATTGGAAAAATATATTAGAATAATGCAGAATCAATATTTATAAGGAGATGCAGTTATGAAAATTTCACCTTTACAGAAAGCAAGATATGAGTATTCTCCGAAG
>JAZNKQ010000120.1:0-5671 GCA_045578645.1 Lachnospiraceae bacterium | reverse complement strand
AAGAATTGCCAGGGCATCTCTTATTGCATAGCTGTAATGTGTATATGCCCCGGGATTTATAACAACGCCATCAACATTTTCATAATATGCATGATGTATATATTCAATTATTTCGCCTTCACAGTTGCTCTGATAAACCTCAACATCCTGCCAAAGCTCTCTGCCCCATAAAACAATCTGCTCACAAAGTCCCTCATAATTAATCCGACCGTAAATTTCAGGCTCACGAATTCCGAGCATATTCAGATTCGGTCCGTTTATTACCATTATTCTCATCCCGTTGCTCTTCCTTTCTTCAGAAAGTACCTGACTATCTTTTTTCATTAGGTATGGGAATTCCTTTTTCCATACAATGCTTTCTGTATCCCCTCAGTACAATCTTTTCAAGATATCTCTTCAAAACAATTTGAATTTCCTCTGACTTATTAATCGGATTAACAAGAATTGTATGAATCCCTATCAGATTAGCACCGTAAATATCCGTAAAAAGCTGATCCCCTATACATATTACCGATGAAACAGATAATCTCATCATCATTGCCGCAACATAATAATTTTTTGAATACGGTTTTTGTGCTTTAAAAATATAGTTTACATTTACATCCTTGTTAAATCTTTCAACGCGAGGTTTTTTATTATTCGACAAAAGACAAATTTCAAAGCCGATTTCCTTTAACCTTTTAAACAGCTCCTTTGCCCTGTCATCGGCATCTGCTCCATGTTCAACAAGCGTATTGTCAATATCAAATATTATTCCCCTGTATCCTTCGTTATAATACTTTTCAAAATCAATAGAATATGTTGAATCAATCCATTCAGAAGGATAAAACTTTTCAAACATGGCAACCTCTGTTATTATCATCAATTATTTATATGTAAGCTAATTTTATAACTTATCAATCACAAGGTCAAGCAAAAGTATAAATATTATGTATTCATGAAGATTAATTTAGATTTTGTTCACAGAATTAGGACGTGCTTTCCCGTTACAAAAAAACGTAGCAGTAAAACTTACTGCTACGTTTCCATAATTCTTAGATTTCCTCATCCTCCGATGCGTTTTTAGCTGCTTCTTCGATAACCTTCTGCTGTACGTCTGAAGGAGCCTGCTCGTAACGGTCAAACTCATATGAGAATTCACCGATACCACCGGTCATTGAGCGAAGGTCGGTTGAGTAACCGTATACCTCAGCAATCGGAATATCAGCAAGAATCTCCTGCTTTCCTCCGGGTAACGGATTCATGCCGTTTACACGACCGCGACGCTTATTAAGATCACCCATGATATCACCGGTAAACTTATCCGGAACAACAACCTTCATTGATGCGATAGGCTCAAGAAGAATGGGAGCTGCCTCTACGAAGCCAGCCTTAAATGCCATAATTGTAGCCATCTTGAATGCCATTTCTGATGAATCAACAGGGTGGTATGAACCAAATACAAGTGTTGCCTTAATACCAACAACAGGATAACCTGCAAGAGGTCCCTTAAGAACAGATTCTGCAATACCCTTTTCAACTGCAGGGAAGAAGTTCTTCGGAACTACACCGCCGACAATCTTCTCCTCGAAGATATAAGGTGTTTCCATATCGCCTGAAGGCTCAAACTCAATATGTACATCACCGTACTGTCCGTGTCCGCCTGACTGCTTCTTATATTTACCCTGCTTCTTAACCATTTTCTTAATGGTCTCACGATAAGGAATACGAGGCTTGCAGATATCAACCTCAACCTTATAGCGCTGTGCAAGCTTACTTACAACGATGTCAAGTTGCTGCTCACCAATTCCGTAAAGAAGCATCTGACGATTCTCTTTATCATTAACAAGCTTTAAGGTCTTGTCCTCTTCCATAAGCTTTGAAAGTGCCTGAGAAACCTTATCATCATCACCCTTATTCTTGGTAACGAAACGCTGATAAGCATAAGGCTTGCTGTATTCGAACTTATCAAATATAACAGGTGTAGCCTTAGTAGAAAGTGTATCTCCTGTAGCAGTATTTGAAAGCTTACCTATAGCACCGATATCACCGGGATAGAGCTCCTTAACCTCAATCTGCTTATTGCCCTGAAGGACATAAAGTCTTGAAAGCTTTTCTTCTGTATCCCTCTCT
The DNA here is from genome assembly GCA_045578645.1 of Lachnospiraceae bacterium. GTDB lineage: Bacteria > Bacillota > Clostridia > Lachnospirales > Lachnospiraceae > RUG11977. Next base: position 3,559 of record JAZNKQ010000120.1, on the reverse strand, counting down.
GCATTATAAATTGCACTGTCAGATGTAAGAACACCTGAGCAAACCTTAATAAGTGAATACTTACCGATGAAGGGATCCACGATTGTCTTAAATACCTTTGCAGTCATGGGCTTGCTTGCATCATAGTTTGCCTCAAAATCACTTCCGTCCTTTTCATTCTTACCAACAATCTTATGCTTGAGCGGTGACGGGAAGTATGACTTAATTGCCTGAAGAAGCATAACTGTACCCTGCTGGTTAATAGCTGCACCTGCAAGTACAGGAACGATAGTTCCGTCAAATACTGTTGCATGAAGCGCTTCCGAAATCTCTTCCTGAGTAAACTCAATACCGTCAAAGTATTTCATCATGAGGTCTTCACTTGTTTCTGCAACTGCTTCTATAAGGTTAAGACGGCATGTGTCAACAACATCCTTAACAGAATCCGGAATATCACACTCGGTGTATTCACTCATCTTGGTAAACTTACGTCCACCCATCTTTACAACGTTAACAAAGCCGACATATTTTTCATTTTCAATAATAGGTGTATGGAACGGTGCAATCTTCTTTCCGAAGTTTGAAACAAGCTCGTCAACAACCTTTGCAAAATCAGCATTAGGATCGTCCATTGATGTTACAAAGAACATTCTGGGAAGATGTCTCTTCTCACACATTTCCCAAGCCTTAATTGTTCCTACTTCAACACCTGACTTAGCATTTACAACAATAACAGCTGCACCTGCTGCATCAATTGCTTCCTCAACTTCTCCCACAAAATCAAAATATCCGGGACAATCAAGGAAATTAAACTTAATTCCCTCGTATTCAATCGGCACTAATGAAGTACTGATTGAGAAATGTCTCTTCTTCTCCTCTGCATCAAAATCACTGATGGTATTACCTTCTTCAACTTTACCCTGTCTGTTAATGATTCCGGTTGTATATGCCATGGCTTCGACCAATGTGGTCTTACCACAGCCACCGTGCCCCAAAACAGCCACGTTACGAATGTTTTCACTCTTATAAGTATTCATAACTTATATCCTCCAATACTCTTAAGTCAATCAGCATATTGATGAGAATGTTCTCACTATTTCAGATTGCCTGTAGACTATTTTACTAAAACATTCAATTATTTACAACTGATTTTTTGCTTTTTTCACAAATAATTTATTTATTTTGAATTTTTATTTGAAAATTTATTCTAATAAACCATATATTTTCATTTCTTACTTGAGCAGATTTATATTTTCCTCTAACTCAAGCATAATTATCAATGACAATATTATTAAAGTAATAATGCAGAATTTCTTTGTAATCAAATCCGGCCCTTGCCATACCGTAAGCACCTGACTGGCTCATTCCGACTCCGTGTCCCGAACCCATTCCGGCAAATATAACAGTATTTTTATCATTTGCCGTTTTGTTCAGAATACCCCAAAGAGTATGTCCGTTCTTTACTATATACTGCTCCGCAGACTGACTGATAAGCAAAACATCCTCTTTATCCGAAATCACATAGGCATTGCTTAAATCAATTTCCTTATCTCCAGCTTTATATCTTACATATACCCTGTCCGCTTCGTTCCCGCCAATATTTACGGTAAATTTTGTACTCGGCAGTTCAAAAATACTTCTGAACTTCGTCCCGCTTATACGAAGAATTTTCTGTTTTGATTTAATTACAAGCGTATAAATCCTTCCGGATGACGTTACCGTCTCAGGATAAATATCATTAATATCCTCAATTTCAAAGCCTTCTTTATTAAGGACGGCCTCTATTTCATCAAAGCTGAAGCCATATAGCCACGGCTTCTTTTCCGGACTTGTTTCATAATCATCGGATACGGATAAATAATTATTTCCTTTAATCCCCCAAACATCACTGCCGTATTCCGTAGCGCCTCCGCTTGTCGAAAAGTAAAAGGCTGAGATTATATTACCTCTTGATTTAATAACCTCGCCCATCGTGCTTTTTACAGCCTTGTATGTTGCATCTGTTTCATAATTAAATCCGCCGTAAACCTGGGTTGCCGAAGTGTCCGTCAGTATATAAGGCTTTTCAATATTACAGGATGCCCCAAACCCCGCAACACTCGCTGCATAGCTTCTTGCGCACACAGCCTGTGCCTTAAGAGCCTCTATATGCCAGGATGAATTCATCTCACACGGTACAACTCCGAGCAGATAGGCTTCGATGTTTAAAATATTAACAACGGTTAAAGTGCTTTTTGCAAATCGTCCTATTTCAATTCGTCCTCTGTAGCTTCTTGTTCCAAGCTTGATCACAGACGACGAGCCCGATTTAATCTGAGGGAATGTTTTATATACGCTTCCGTCAATCAACATACTGCTGTCGGCAAAAAGCATTCTTACCAGATATTTGTTATCCTTCATCAGGGTCACTTTATCCTTTATTGCATCCCTGATTTCATATTCAAGAGACTCATAGCTGTCCTCTTCAATATATATCTTCCATTTTCCGCGATATACCGATACAGGATGCGCTTTAAGACCGTATGACGCAAGAACGGCAACCTCATTGCACACTTCAAGGTATGTCGAAAATTCATCTCTCAGCGAATAATAAGCATCACTATCAGGTTCAAAGGAAAACCCCGAAGAAGAATAAAAGCTGCATTCGGTCGCGAACTTATCAGCTATACAATATCCGAATTTTATATCATTATTATAAACCGTTACTATCTTTGCATCTTTATAGTTTGTTATAAGTCCGACACGAATATCAGTCATACCGTAAGCCCTTTCACTGTTCAGAAAGGGTAATATAAAAAATATACAAATTATAACCGCTTTAATATATCGCATCAGGAACCCCAATCTCAAAACTAATTTCTTTTACAGTTCTGTAATAAACATTGCATCACCAAACGAAAAGAACCTGTATTCACTATTAACTGCTTCTTTATATGCATTAAGAACATTTTCTCTTCCGGCAAGAGCTGACACAAGCATAATAAGTGTTGATTCCGGCAAATGAAAATTTGTTATCAGATTATCAAGCACCTTAAATTTATACCCGGGATAAATAAAGATTTCGGTATTTGCGCAGCCCGCCTTAACAAATCCGTTTTCATCGGCAGCGGATTCTACGGTACGACAGCTTGTAGTACCCACACAAATTATCCTGTTTCCCGCCTGCTTTGCATCATTAATTTTGGCAGCCTCACTCTCAAGCACCTCATAATACTCACTATGCATATGGTGGTCCAGTATATTCTCCTCCTTAACCGGTCTGAAGGTACCAAGCCCCACATGTAAGGTTACTTCAGCAATAGTTACACCCTTATCGCGAATTTTCTTAAACAGCTCCTGTGTAAAATGTAAGCCTGCAGTGGGCGCTGCAGCGGAGCCGTCATTTTTTGCATAAACCGTCTGGTATCTGTTCTTGTCTTCGAGTATGTGGGTAATATACGGCGGAAGCGGCATCTGTCCGAGCTCGTCCAAAATTTCTTCAAATATTCCGCTCTACTCAAATTAGAGACCACGATTTCCGTCATCCTTAACATCAATTATTCTCCCTTTAAGCTTTTCGTTTCCAAAGCTTGTCAGGGCT
>JAZNKQ010000119.1:0-4145 GCA_045578645.1 Lachnospiraceae bacterium | reverse complement strand
AACCTGTCGGGAGTGTGAAAAAACCTTATTTTATAAGCAAAAAATCAAATATTTACTTGACGTAGAAAAATATTGCGAATATAATGGTACTGCTGTTCATTGCGACCATATGAACAGTATTATATTGAACAATCTGTTATGTAAATATAGATTTGAAGGAGGTGTATTTAAAATGAAAATGACATTTCAGCCTAAAAAGAGACAGAGAGCAGTTGAGCATGGTTTCAGAAAGAGAATGAGCACAGCAAACGGAAGAAAAGTTTTAGCTGCCAGAAGAGCAAAGGGAAGACATAAATTATCAGCTTAGGTCGCAATTTTGTGACCTTTTCTTCTTATTAAGTAGTTAATCTGTGGTTGTGCAGAAGCGAGGAATTGTATTGTCAAAGACGATATCGTTGAAAAACAGTCAGGAATTCGATGTAGTGTACAAAAACGGGAACTCTTTTGCAAATAAGTATTTAGTTATGTATGTATATAATAATGGCATGACGTCTAACAGATTGGGTATTTCAGTAAGCAAAAGAGTCGGTAACAGTGTAATAAGACACAGAATTACCAGATTAATCAGAGAAGCCTACAGGCTTAACGGTTACATGTTCAATAGTGGTTTGGACATTGTGGTAATAGCAAGAGCAGGAGCCAGAGATAAGAATTACCGGATAGTTTGTGATGCTGTTATGCATCTTGCAAGACTCCATAAAATAATTAATATAGAAAATTCTAATCATGAAAAGGATATTAATAGTACTGATAAAAATATATCGTAAATATATTTCGCCATATAAAGGCAGATCTGTATGTATATATATACCTACCTGTTCTCAATATGCACTGGAAGCGCTTGAAAAGTATGGTACACTAAAAGGAAGCTACTTAGCGATAAGAAGATTACTTAGGTGTCATCCCTTTTCAAAGGGAGGAATTGACCCCGTACCTTAAGTGCTTTTTTATTATGTCATTTTTTATGTTATGTCATTATTTATGACAGAATGTGAGGTTGGTTTGAATACTGTTTTTTTAACTCAGGTAGGCGGCATATTAAAGCCCTTTGCCTGGATTATGGGTGTTATTCTTGATGCTATATATGAATTTTTCAATTTATTCGGCATAGAGAATATTGCATTATGTATTATTGTATTTACTTTAGTTATTAAGATGCTTATGCTGCCGCTTACAATTAAGCAGCAGAAATATACGAGATTATCATCAAAGATGAGTCCTGAGCTTACAAAGATTCAGGCAAAGTATAAGGGTAAGAAGGATGAGGAATCTCTTAGAAGACAGCAGGCCGAAACACAGGAGGTTTATGCAAAGTACGGCACATCTCCTATGGGCGGATGTCTTCCTTTATTAATTTCATTACCTATTATGTTTGCTCTTTACAGAGTAATATATGCGGTACCTGCATATGTTGATGAAATCGGTAATTTATATACTCAGATTTCCAATGCTCTTATAGGTATTGAGAATCATGCAGAGATCATTACTAATTTTATTTCAACAAATGCAATCGTAACTGAGAATAACCTGGCTACATATGCCATAGGTTCACAGGAATATACAAATTCACTTATTGATATTCTTGTTAAGTTTAATACAGAAAATTGGACAGCTTTATTTAATATAAGTGAGTTTGCAGGTTTAAAAGAAGGTTTAGCCTCTGTTGTTGATAATATTATTTCAGCAAACAATTTATTTGGACTTAATATTCTTGATGCACCTAAGTGGAATTCAATTTCAGTTATTATTCCTATTCTTGCTGTTGTATCGCAGTTTGTTCAGAGTAAGCTTCAGTCTGTTACTACAAGCAATAAAAAGAATGATGACAATCCGATGGCTAATTCTACAAAGACAATGATGACAATTATGCCGATTATGTCCGGTGTGTTCTGTCTCATGCTTCCTATAGGTGTTGGTTTATACTGGATTGCATCCTCTGTATTCACAGTTATTCAGTCAATATTCATTAACAGATATCTTGATAAGACTGATATCAATGAAATGATTGAAAAGAATATGGAAAAGTCTAAGAAAAAGAAAGCTAAGCTTGGTGTTGATTACGGTAATAAAATGGCAGAAGTTGCAAAGACTTCTACTAAGGCAATTGATACCGATTATGATAAGAATGCCTATAAGAAAAATAATAAGGCAAGAAATACCGGTAGTGATTATAAGAGAAGTGAAGTATCATATAAGGCTTCAAGTATTGCTGCAAATGCAAATATATTAGGTCAGAGACGTCAGCCTGAGATTAAGAAAAATGAGGCTGAGGGTGAAAATGATAAGGCTGAATAGCAGCTTAAATTAATGGAGGAAAAAATGGAAGATTGGAAGGAGTATTCCGGAAAAACAGTTGAAGAAGCAGTTAATGCAGCTGTTGCGGATATGAATACAACTGAAGATAAAATTGTTTATGAAGTTATTGAAAAAGAAAGCTCAGGTTTTCTCGGATTATTCAATAACAAGCCTGCAAGAATTAAGGCTATGAAGAAGAAGGTTTCTGTTGAAGAAATAGCAAAGGAATTTTTATCTGAAGTATTAAAGGCAATGGAGATTGAGGCTACTGTTGAGGTTAATAATAATACCGAAACAGAAACTGTTGAGATTCAGATTTTAGGAACCGATATGGGTATTCTTATCGGAAAAAGAGGACAGACTCTTGATTCACTCCAGTATCTTACAAGCCTTGTTATCAATAAGGAAAGCGAGAACTATTTAAAGGTTAAGCTTGATACAGAAAATTACAGAGAGAGAAGAAAAGAAACTCTTGAGAACCTTGCAAAGAATATTGCTATGAAGGTTAAGAAAACACATCGTGCAGTATCTCTTGAGCCTATGAATCCTTATGAAAGACGTATTATACATTCTGCACTTCAGAATGATAAGTATGTTGAAACACATAGCGAAGGTGATGAGCCGTACAGAAAGGTTGTCGTTACTCCTAAGAAGGGAGTTACTTATAACAGCTATAACAGATATAATAAGTACGGCAACAGAAAATATGATTCAAAATCAGGTTATAATAAGAAAATAAGCAGTACAAAGGAATTCCATAAGAAGTACGGTGCAGATACGAAGGATTACAGTACAGATTATAAGAAGGATTATGCTGATTATCTTGAATCAAAGGCAGCTGCAAAGGCAGCACAGACTGCAGCTGAAAATAGTGAAGCATAGACAAGCTTTAATTATTTGAATTATGATGAAAAGCGGGTATATTTTACTCGCTTTTCTTTGTATAGGTGCTAAAAGAAGGAGAAGGAGGGTAAATATGAATACTGAAACCATTGCTGCAATTGCAACCGGATTATCAAATTCAGGAATCAGTATAATCAGAATAAGCGGTGAAGATGCTTTTAAGATTGCGGATAAATGCTTTAAGGCAATGTCGGGAAAAAGTATTTACGATATGAAATCGTATTCATTAAATTATGGCCATATAGTTGATGATGGAGTTGTAATTGATGAAGTATTGCTCTCAAAAATGAAGGCACCGAAAACATATACACGTGAGGATGTTATTGAAATAAATTGTCACGGCGGAATTATTGTTACAAAGCGTGTTTTGGAAACAGTATTAAAATATGGTGCAAGACCTGCTGAGCCCGGTGAATTTACAAAGCGCGCATTTTTGAACGGACGTATTGATTTGTCTCAGGCTGAGGCTGTTATTGATATTATAAATGCAAAGAATAATTTAGCGTTAAAGAATTCAATAAGCCAGTTAAAGGGTAATGTTAGGAATAAGATAGCAGACTTAAGAGAAAAACTGCTTAGAAATACTGCTTTTATTGAAGCTGCGCTCGATGATCCCGAGCACATTAGTATTGATGGTTTCAGTGAAGAACTTGAGAATGAAGTTAAAGAGGTTAAGGCAGAGATAAAAAAGCTGATTGATTCAGCTGATAACGGAAGAATAATAAAGGAGGGTGTAAAGACGGTTATTCTCGGTAAGCCGAATTCGGGAAAATCTTCTTTATTAAATCTGATACTTGGTGAAGACCGTGCAATAGTAACTGATATTGCGGGGACTACAAGAGATACTCTTGAAGAAACTATACAGTTTGAAGGTATAGTGCTAAATATTGTTGATACTGCCGGAATAAGAAAAACGGAAAATGAGGTTGAAAAAATCGGTGTAGAAA